>CALWKK010000005.1 GCA_944381245.1 uncultured Clostridia bacterium | reverse complement strand
TGAGCTACATTCCATCGGCTTGTTTTATTGACTTTATCAACTGTCGTTTTTTATATTTTTCAGTAGCAATTTATTTGGTGGAGATAATCGGATTCGAACCGATGACCCCCTGCTTGCAGGGCAGGTGCTCTAGCCAGCTGAGCTATACCCCCATGTGTATTGCTTTTGTATAATAGCAAAATTTGCTTTCTTTGTCAACATTTTTTTAACTTTTTTTAATTTTTTATATAATTTATTTGTAAATAATATTATTTATTAATTTAAAATTTAATAATAATTAATTATTATTTTTATTTAAATTTGAAATTTATTTTTACAACTTTATTTTTTTTAAAAATATTATTCTTCTGTTTAATTTTTAAATGCATATATTTATTTTATTTTGCATATTTTTAAATTAATGTTACAATTATTTTGTATAAGGAGGATTTATGGCAAAATCAAGTAAATCACAAAAAAGCACAGGTAATAGATTAATCTTATTTTTAATTTGTTTATTCTTAGGTTGGTTTGGAATAGATAAGTTATATATGGGTGGAAGTTGGACTATTGCTATCGTTAAATTTTTATTAAATTTCTTGATTATTGGCGAAATTTGGAATATTTATGATATTATTTGTTCTTTAATTGGTCGTTATAAATTAAACCCATTAGATTAAAAAAAAGTATTCAATTCGAATACTTTTTTTATATTACATTTACGGCTGACAGCATTAAATCATTGACTTTATTACTTGTTAATGAATATTCAATTATTTTACCATTTCTTTTACTTGTTACTATATTTTGTGATTTTAAATATTTTAATTGATGGCTTATTGTTGTTTGATTTATTTTCAAAATTTGCGATATATCATTCACACACATATCGCACATGGCTAAACAAGAAATAATTTTTAGGCGTGTACCATCTGAAAAATTTTGAAAAAAATTTGCAAGTTTTTCTATACATTCGTTATTAGGCAAATAATTTAAAATTTCTCGTTTGTTATTTTCGCTTAAAATTAAAAATTTGTCTTCCATATTTAACTCCTTTAACATTTTCTATTGTTAAGTCATATATAATTTTAATTTTAATTATCAAAAGAAAAATAAAAGAATTAAATTTTATTCTTTTTTAAATTTTTTTGTCAAATTTTAATATATAGGAGGAGGGTATGAATTTTTCTAACGAAATATTACTTGTTTTACTTATAGGTATAATAGCTTCTGCAACCGATACAGACTTGGCAAATAACACAAATATATTACTACTTCTTTTATTAATATTATTGTCCAATTCTTCAAGTTGTGGTTGTGGCTGTTGTTCCGATACTGATCGTTGTGGAAATAACAGGACAAGTTTTTTCTTATAATTATATTGTTTTACCATTTAAAATTCTTATTATGTTTATGTTTTTTAAACCTTTAGGTAAATCCGTAGAGCTAATAAATGTTTGTGTTTTAGAACAAAATTGAATTAATTTGTTTCGTCGATTTTCATCTAATTCACTTAAAACATCGTCTAAGATTAAAATTGGGTATTCTCCTGTTTGTTGTTTTATTATTTCTAATTCTGCTAATTTTAATGATAATGCTGCCGTTCTTTGTTGTCCTTGAGAACAAAAATTTTTTACATCTATTGAATTTATAGAAACTTTTATATCGTCTCTATGTGGACCAACTGTTGTGTATCCTAATAAGATATCTTTTTCAAAATTTTTTTTGTATAAATTTAAAAACTTTTCTTTAATATTTTTTTTGTCTTCTAAGTTTATTTGATTATTTAAAGAACCTTGATAATCAATTTCTAAATTTTCTGCGTTATTTGTTAAAAATGCATGAACTTTTGTAGCATATGGTTTTAAAGCGTTTATAAAAGAATATCTGCTGATAAATATTTGTTCAGAGAATTTTGAAATTTTGGATTTATAAAGACTAACCTTTCTTTTTTTCCTTTCTGTTGTTGAAGTTTCATTGAAAATTTTTTTTTTGTTTACTTCTTTAAATTTTTTTAATAATTTATTTCTAGAATTTAATAATTTTTCATACTTATTCAAATAATTAAAATATATTTTAGAAGTTTGAGACAAATCTATATCCATAAATCTTCGCCTATCTTCGGGACTTTCTTTTATTAATTTTAATTCATCAGGAGAAAAGAACACACATCTTAATTCACCTAACAGTTCACCTATTTTTTTTATAGGTATATTGTTAATTTTTATAGATTTCTTTTTGTTTTTTAAAAAATATATTTCTATCTTAGATTTTCCTGTGCTTTTTTCTAAATCAAGGTCTATTTTACTGTTTTCGCACTTCCAGTTTATTAAATCAGAATCTTTATGAGCTCTAACACTTTTTCCTAAAGCACATATATAAATGGATTCAAGGAGATTTGTCTTTCCTTGAGCATTTTTACCTAAAATAATGTTTGTGTTTTTCCCAAATACGAAGCTGTTATCATTATAATTTCTAAAATTTTTTAGCTTCAATTTTGTTATTATCAATTTTTTCCCTTTTATTTTTATTAAATATTTTAATATTAATTATTAACAAATGAACTATTAATGTGATTAAAGTCATAATGATTGCTATTTTTAATGATGTTGAAGTTAAATATGTCATTCCAAAAAAATCTGGCATTATTAATCCAAAAGTTGCTAAACATAATGCTGAAAGTAAAATAATTAAAATTTTTCTTTTTGTGTATGGAAAACATAATGCAAATAAATTTGTAAAACCCGATATGGTTAACAATAATGTTGCTAAAGTTTGATTTTCACTTGGTGAAATAACATTAAATTTCCATAATAAAGTTATTACTATAACATTTGCTGACATTATCAAACCATACGGAATTCCTTTTTTTAAAACGTAACTAATAAATCCACCTTTTATTATGTCTTTATTTGGTTGTAAAGCTAATAAGAAACTCGGAATGCCAATTACAAATAATTCTAATAAAAACATATTTTTTGGATAGAATGGATATTTAATTTGTATTGCCAAACAATATAATGATAAGAAAATTGCTAACACAGTTTTCATAAAAAATAAAGTTGAAGATTTTTGAACATTATTTATAACCCTTCTTCCTTCTTCAACAACTGTTGGAAGAGAAGAAAAGTTAGAATTTAATAAAACTAAATGAGATATGTTTCTTGCGACTTCACTTCCATCTGCCATAGCAATAGAGCAATCTGCCTCTTTTAATGCTAGTGTATCATTTACTCCATCTCCAGTCATTGCAACAATATTGTGTTCTTTTAAAGTTTTTATTATTGTGTGTTTTTGTTCTGGAGATACTCTTCCAAAAACCGTGTAATTTAATGCTAATTCTTTTGTTTCTTCTAAAGTTTTACCCTCCATATTAATAAACTTTTTATAATTTTCAACTCCAACTCTGCCAGCAATATTGCTTACCGTTTGGGGATTATCTCCAGAGATTATTTTTATTGCAACTCCATTTTCCTTAAACCATTTTATTGTTTCTATTGCATCTTTTCTTATTGTATCTTCAATTATTATAATTCCAATAGATTCTAAATCTTTAGGCAATACATCTTTATCTATCATTAAACTTGAATAAGCAACAGTTAAAACTCTGTAACCTTGACTTGCGTATTTTTCGATGTCGTTTTTGATATTATCTGTCGTTTTTGATTTTATGTATTCTTGAGCGCCAATAACAATTGTCCCTGCTTTTTCAAATGATGATGCAGTGTATTTTCTTTCAGATGAAAATTCAATATTAGATTTTAATTTTAAGTCTGTTTCTTTGGTAAAATATTTTTCTAAAGCTAAAGCTGTTGCATTTTTTGTTAATTGACAATTTGTTAAATTTGCTATTAAATTTTTTAATTTTTTTTCATCAAAATTATTATAAATTTTAATTTCTCTGACACTCATTGTTCCGTCTGTTATAGTCCCAGTTTTATCTAAACATAAAACATTAGATCTTGCCAACATTTCGATACTATAAATGTCTTGAACTAATGTCTTTTTCTCGCTTAATTTAATAACCCCTACAGTTAATGCTACAGATATTAATAAAAACATTCCTGCTGGAATCATGCCAACTAAGCTTCCACACGTGCTACTAATAGACTCAGCAATATTTCCAACAGATGATGCAGTTTGTCCTGTTGTTGTTTTTGCCCATAAATAATTATTACAGAACACCAAAGCTCCGACAGGTAATATAAATAAGCCAATTCCTTTTATTATTTTATTTAAATCTTTAAACAAATTAGAATTTGGTTGTTTAAATTTTTTTGCTTCTTTTGCTAAGGATTGTATATAATTCTGATTACCAATTTTTATTGCTTTAGCATAACATTTTCCACTGGTTAAAAAACTTCCAGCAAACAATTCTTGATTTTCTTTTTTCTTAATCGGCTTACTTTCTCCTGTTAGCAAACTTTCATTAACATCAACATTTCCGTTAATAATTTTACAATCCGTTGGGATTTGATTGCCAGAAACGATAACCAAAATATCATCAAGAACAATTTCATCTGCACGAACTTCTTTTTCCTCACCATCTCTTACAACAATTATTGTTGGAGCTGTTATCATTGACAATTTTTCAACTGTTCTTTTACTTCTTATTTCTTGAAATATGGCAATTGCTGTGTTGAAAAATACAACTATAATAAATAACAAATTTTCATACGATTTTACAACTGCTAATGCTATAAATATAGCTAACCAAAGCATATTAAAAAAAGTGAAAATATTATCAAAAAATATTCTAAAATAAGATTTAGAAGTTTTTTGTTTTGTGTTATTGATAAGTTTTTGTGATTTTCTTAAATCAACCTGATCTTTTGTTAAACCAATTTTAAAATCAGGATTATATCTTACAATTTCTTGTGTTTCTTTTTTTTTATGCATTTCCTTATTATACCCTATATTAAATTTATATATTAATATAACATATAATTTATTTGATAGCAAATACTTTGACAAAAAAGAAAAGATATACGATAATAAACAATATGGAATTAATTAAAGAAAAATTCATTAATATATTAGAAAACAAAATGAAATTTTATCATAATAAAATTTCGATATTAGAAAAAGATATTTCAGATGTTATATTATTTTTGTCAATTTATGCGAGTCAGCAAAATATATATACTGAAGATGTTTTGATAAATTTACAAAATATAAAAATTCCAAAAGTTAGTAACTTATTTAATTTAAATGGAAAAGAAAAAGCTATAAATGATAACGTTGAAAAAGGAACTAAATTTATAATAAACAGTTATGATAATGTTTTTGTTTTAGAAACAATAATTTCTAAAAATTATTTATCAATTAAAAAAAAATCAGATAACAATTTATATTTTTATAAAGTTTATTATGCATTTGATAAAAGGGGTTATTTTATTAGAGAAGTAGTGCAAAATAGTTATATTTTTGATAAAAACTTATCTTTTAAAGAAACTTCTAAGGGTTTTGTTGATAAAGGTGTGTTATTTAGTCAAATAAAAGAAAAATATCAGAATATTAATATTGAATTTTTTAAAATTTATAATGGTGAAAAAACTGAATTATTTTATAAAAACAAATTCGAAGAATTTGAATTTATGTTTAGAGTAAAAGATGAAAAAAATATTCCTTCAATTGATTATTTAGGCATGAAAGAATTAAATAGGATAATTGATAATCAACTTAAAGGTGAATATATAAAAATAGAAGATAAAAAATATTATAATAATATAAAAAATATAGCAATAGAGATGTATAAAAAAAATGCCTAATGGCATTTATTTTTCAATGTATTTCATTATATCTGAAACTGTTTTCAAATTTACTGCATCTTCGTCTGAAATTGATATTCCATATTCGTCTTCAAGAGTCATTAACATTTCAACCATATCAAGAGAATCAGCGCCCAAGTCTTCAATAATTTTTGAATCATCATTAATTTTTTCAATTGAGATGTTTAATTGAGATGCCAAAATTTCTTTTATTTTTTCTATTGTCATATAACCTCCAATAATTTATAATATCATATTTTTACTATATTTCAAACAAAATATATGTTATAATAATTAAATGAATAAAAATATTGAAGAAATTTATAATTTTTTGGTAAAAAAATTCCCTAACGCAAGTTGCGAGTTAAAATTTCGTAATTTGTATGAATTATTTGTTAGTGTTATATTATCTGCGCAATGTACGGATAAAAGGGTTAATATGGTAACTAAAAATTTATTTGAGAAATATCCAGACTTTGAATCAATTTCAAAAATAAATTTAGAAGAATTAGAAAAATATATTATGCCTTGTGGACTTTATCATAATAAAGCAAAGAATATTATTAATGCAAGTAAAATTATTGTTGAAAAATATAAAGGTATTATACCAGAAGATTTTGATAGATTAATAAAACTTCCAGGCGTTGGGAGAAAAACAGCAAATGTAATAATATCAGCAGGATTTGGTAAAGATGCAATAGCCGTGGATACTCATGTTCATAGGGTTGCAAACAGATTAAATTTATCAAAAGAAAAGAATCCAGAAAAAGTTGAAAAAGATTTGCAAAAAATTATAGATAAAAAATTTTGGACAAACTTTCATTATTTGTTTGTTTTATTTGGAAGATATATATGTAAAGCAAAAAAACCTTTATGTAATAATTGTTTATTAAAAGAAAAATGTGTATACTATAAGAAAAATAAAAGGATATAGAATTATGTTTTTAGATGTAGCAAAAATAAAAATTCAAGCTGGAAATGGAGGAGATGGTGCAACTTCATTTCATAGAACAAAATTAACAATGAATGGAGGCCCAGATGGAGGTAATGGAGGTAAAGGGGGAGATGTTTATTTCATTGCAAAAAATGATATAAATACATTATACTCATTCAAATTTAAAACAAAATTTAAAGCAGAAGATGGCCAAAGAGGTGGTAAACAACTTTGCACTGGAAAAGATGGAGAAGATTTGTATATAACAGTGCCATGCGGAACTATTATTAAGGATGCTAATAGTGGAAAAATAATAGCAGATTTATCTAAGGAGGATCAACCTGTTAAAGTTTTAAGAGGTGGTGGCGGCGGAAGAGGAAATAACTTTTTTGCAACATCAACCAGACAAGCTCCGCATTTTGCTCAAACTGGTGAAAAAACAAAGATGTATGAAGTTATTTTAGAATTAAAAACAATTGCCGATGTTGGTTTGGTTGGATATCCAAATGTTGGGAAAAGTACATTGCTTTCAATTATAACTAACGCTCAACCTAAAATCGCAAATTATCATTTCACCACATTAGTTCCTAATTTAGGGGTAGTTGATTATTATGGAAATAATTTTGTTATAGCAGATATTCCTGGATTGATTGAAGGAGCTAGCGAAGGTATTGGATTAGGGCATGAATTTTTAAAACATATTGAAAGAGTTAGATTGATTTTACATATGATAGATATATCCGGATTTGAAGGAAGAGAGCCTTTTGAAGATTATAATAACATTAATAATGAATTGAAAAAATATAATGAAAAATTAAGCTTGCTTCCACAAATTATTGTGTTTACAAAATCAGATTTATTATCCAAAGAAGAGCTAGAAAATAAAGTTAATACGTTTAAAAAGAAATTAAAAAATAATGAAATAAATATTTTAACAATTTCGGCTATAACAAATGAAAATATAGAACAACTAAAAGCTTTAATGTGGAATGTGTTAAAAACTTTACCAAAATCAGAACCAATTCAAATAGAAAACTACCAACTTGATGTTAGAGATAAAACAACCTTACAAATAATAAAAGAACAAGAAAATGTTTATCTTGTTAGTGGAGGGTTAATTGAAAATATGATAAGAGGAATTGTTTTAGACGACATGGAATCTTTTGCTTATTTTCAAAAAAGATTAAAAGAAGACGGAATAATAGACAAATTATACCAAGCAGGTGCTAAAAACGGTGATACTGTCAAAATAAAAGATATTGAATTTGTTTTAACAGATTGATTTGCATATATTGTTACCAAGGCTGTGTTTTATCCGCAAAACCACATCAGTATGTGTGATTTTTATTAAATTTTCAATGTGTTTTTTTGGGTCTAAAAATTAGGCTATTTTAGAATTACTAATGTTGCGCGATATTTACTGCGCACATTATAATATGTGAGTTTTGTTAAAATTTTGAGTGATTTTTGTAAAACTTGTCTATTTGATACCGACTGTGCTAAATACAGAATATGAATTTTATTAAATCTTAAGTTATTTTTTGGAGTAAAACAGGGGTGTTTTAAAATTCTTAAGTCCTATACTTAAAATCATACACTTCATCTGCATTAAAAAATCTTAAAAGTTCTTTTTTTCGATTTTTTAATGAATATCCATCAATAGGAGTTCTATCCATAAAAAGAGATTTTGTTCCAGATGTGTTCAAAGGCATATATGAAAAAAAAGGATTTGAACCAACACCACAAAATAATTGAAATCCATAATCAATAAGCATTTGATGTTTTATGCTGGTATTATTATTGTCGTCTGTTAATTCCCATTCACCATATGGATAAACATATATATTTGTCTCACCGATAATAGGTTCTACTTGTTCTTTCCAATTTTCTAATTCTTGTTTAAACTGTTCATCGGAAATATTTTTCATATGATAGTGACCAAAAGAATGACAAGCAAAATTCCAACCATTTGTTTTTAATTTATCTACAACGATTTTTGCAGAATTAATCTCTTGTTGTCTGTTAACGGTATTCTTTTTGCTTGTGCGATATCCCAAAATTCCATCATAACCGGTTAAACAAATTGTTCCTTTAGCCCCATTAACTGAAAAATCGGGATAGGTTTTTATAAAATTTTCTAGTATAGGTATAAACTCGTTATCATAGCTTATATCTATTTTTTTAGTTGTACTCCAAGTTATTTCTGTTTCTGATGCAAGATTTCCTTGTTCGTCAACAATGATTTTATCAACCATTCCTTTTTTTAATTTTTTTTGATCATAATTAACATCATCAAAACTTAAAATTAAAGGTTTTTTTCCTTCGGGAACAAAAACTTTCTTTTTTATTATTTTTCCATTAATATTTTCAAAAATATCATTAATATTTATTAAAACATAATTATTTTCATATAATTCTTTTAAAATTAAACTAAATTCATTTGGGGTTATACAGTCTTTCTCATAATATTGTTTCATATTATTTTCTTCAGAAAGAGCTAAGGAAGGATATGCAAGCAAACAGTGTGTGAAGATATGTTCTATGTTTCCATCGAATGCAATCATATTTGATTGTGAATCAATATTAGTTTGTAAAGTTTCGCCATTAGTAAATGTTATAGGAAGTGCCAACAGTGTTCCCACTATCGAAAAAAAACAAATAAAAATTATGAAATTTTTCATAATTTTATTATGCTATTAAAATTTTAAAATATTATTTTATTTTAAGAAATAATTAACAACATCGCAAACAAATTTTGTTTGAACTTTTGTAAATTCAGTTGTTCTCCATTCCCATTTATCATTTTCGTTTAAAGGGTGTTTGTCAGAAACAAAAAAAACACAATAACAAGGTAATTTTAAAAAGTGGCAGGCTGACAAAAATCCAGCTGCTTCCATTTCGACTCCAACACAACCTTTAGATCTCCAATATTCTTCTTTTTTAAAAGTTTGCCTAAAAACAGCAACAGAAGTAACAATATCTTTAGTTAAACAGTTGTGCCCCTTATTTTTCAAATATTCAAATAAATCATTAAATTGTTCTGGACAATTATTATTGATAAATTCATTAGTTAAGCCGTAATGCAGAGAAACGCCATCTTCGGCAAGAATTTTATTTGGAAAAGTTACATCTCCAATCTTTAAGTTTTCTCCAAATCCTCCAATCATTCCAAACAAGATTAACTCCTTAACTCCCAGGGCATTAAGAGTTTCGACGACATCTGCAGTTTGTGGAGCTGCATATCCACCATGTAGAAAGCATACATTTTCAAAATGTTTAATTTTTATTATTTCAGGTTTTGTTATAAATCCAGGTAATTCATTTATTATAGTTTCTGTTTCAAAATTGTTTTTAATTATTCCCATCGCTTTTCCCATACAAAAAAGAACTGCTTTATTAGGAAAATTTATATTTATAATGGGCTTTCTGTGTTCGCTTTTTGCGTGTTCTTTAGCGTCAAAAACGCTTTTTGATTTGTCATTATAATCAAACCAATTAATTTCCATGATTAACTCCTTTTTTTATTTTATCATATTTTTTACAAGTTTAAAAATTTTATTTTGTGTGGCATAAATTTTTAACATTTCATAAATATTAATATGAAAAACTGCTCGCCTGAAAAATTGGCGATTTTGGCAACTCAAATTGCAATAGAAATGTCCAGAGATAAAGATATAAGTGAAATTAATTTGCTAAAAACTTTAACTGGACAAATTTGTTCTGTTCTTCAAACAATAGTATTGCAAAAAATAAATCTAAAAAGTGATAATTTTAATAAAGACAAATTTTAATTATTTACATTCATAAAGATTTTCTCCAATAGCAACTTCAACGGGTAAATCAACTGATAATTTAACTGAATTTTCCATTTCATTAATAAGAATTTTTTTAACTTCAGATATTTCTGATTTTGGGCAATCAATAACTAATTCATCATGTATTTGCAAAATAATTTTACATTTTAATTGATTTTCGTCAATTTTATTTTGTACATTAATCATTGCCAGTTTTATAATGTCTGAAGCAGTTCCTTGGAGAGGCATATTTATTGCAACGCGTTCGCCAAATTTTCTTGTTGCAATATTCTTAGAGCTTAATTCTGGAATAAATCTTTTTCTTCCAAAAATTGTTTTTGCATATCCATTTTCTTTAGCAATTTCAATGCTTTTTTCCATATATTCTTTAATTTTTGGGAATATGTTGAAATAAGATGTCATATAATTTTTTGCTTGTTTTACAGATGTCTTAAGATTAAGCGACAATCCATATTCACTTATGCCGTAAATAATACCAAAGTTGACCGTTTTAGCCAATCTTCGTTGATTTGAATCAACATCTTTTATTGGAATGTTGAATATCATAGAAGCAGTTTTAGCATGAATGTCTTCTTTTCGATTAAAAGCATCAATTAAAGTTGGATCTTGGCTAAAATGTGCCATTAATCTAAGTTCAATTTGATTATAATCTGCAGAAATTATTTGACCGTCATTAAATCTTGAAATAAAAATTTTTCTGAGTTTTTTTCCTTCTTCGTCTCTAACGGGAAGATTTTGTAAATTAGGTTCGCTTGAAGACAATCTACCTGTTGAAGTTAAAGTTTGGTTAAAAATAGTTTTTATATAATCATTATTTTTTTTAGAAATAATATAGAAAGGTTCAATGTAAGATGATAATATTTTTTGAATTTTTCTATATTTTAAAATTTCTGATATAATAGGGTGTTGACTTTCTATTTCTTCAAGGATATCAACACTTGTAGAATTTTTTTTATTATTTTTTGCTTTTAATCCTAATTTTTCAAATAAAACATAAGAAAGCTGTTTTGGAGAATTTATATTAAAATCTTCATTTGCAAATAATTTAATTTTTTGCGTTATTAATTTTAATTCTAATTCAAACTCTGTTTTAATTTCATTTAATTTTTTAGAATCTATTTTCAACCCATTTTCTTCCATATTAAAAAGAACTTCAACCAGTGGCATTTCAACTTTATTATAAAGATTTATTAAATCATTTGAAGAAAGTCTTGATGATAATTCTTTTTCAATAAAAAAATAAAAAGGTGGCTCAAATTTTTCTTCTTTTAAACTGTCGCCAAGAAGATATTTGGCTATATTTATATCAAACACTTCTCCCTTCATTGATATATTATATTTTTTTAGTTTATGTTTAATTGTTTTTGAATCATAACATATTTTTTTTATATTTTTATTCTCAAAAATATGTTTTAAATTTATTATTGCTTCTTCAGCAGATATATATGATTCGAACAAATTTGTTGTTTGTTTAAATGTGTATAAAACATTTGGGGAACAAGAAAATTTAAATTCATTTTCAAGCTCTAAAGCTATTCTATTCTCTTCCTTAATAAAAGATATAATTTTGTTTAATTCTTCTGCTGAATTAATTATTATTGTTTCATAAGAGTTAGATTTTTTTTCTTCGTTTGAATAAATAAAAGAATTAAAAATTTCGTTTCTTTTGATAATACTATTAAATTCATAATTTTTAAAAAAGTTATAAGTTTCTTTGCTATATGGAAAAGGATATTGCAAATCGTTCAAATTTATTTCAATAGGAACATTTCTATTTATAGTTGCTAATTTTTTAGAAATAAAAGCAAGGTCTTTTCCATTTGTTAATTTTTCTTTTAGTTTTCCTTTAATATTGTTAATATTCAAATATAAATTTTCCAAATTTCCAAAACTTGAAATTAATTCCATAGCTCCCTTTTCTCCAATACCGGGAACTCCTGGAATATTGTCGGAGCTATCTCCACGTAAAGATTTATAATCTATTATTTGAGATGGAGTTAAATTCATTTGTTGTTTTAATTCATTAATATCAATTATTGAAATATCTGAAACACCTTTTTTAGGAAACCAAATTTTGGTATTATTATCAATAAGTTGGAATAAATCTCTGTCGCCTGAAAGTATAATTTTTTCAACATTTTCAATTTTTGCTATCGTTCCAATTATATCGTCAGCTTCAAAATTTTCTTTTTCAAAATACTTTATAGACATTGTTTTTAGCATTTCTTTTAAAATAGGAAATTGAGTTGCTAATTCTTCTGGCATGTTTTTTCTTGTTGCTTTATATTCTGGATATAAATTATTTCTAAATGTTTTTTTTGAATAATCAAAAGCAATAGCGATGTATTTAGGTTTTAAATCAACAATGGCTTTGGTTAGTATGTTAACAAATCCATATAAAGCATTAGAATATTCCCCTTTTGAATTAGATAAAAGAGGTAGGGCATAAAATGCTCTATTAATAATGCTGTTGCCATCTATTATTAATAATTTTTCCATTTTTATATTATAGACTATTTTTATTTTTTTTCATACATTTTTTTAACTTATAAATTATTTAATTGACAATATTATTTCAAAATGATAAAAATATTTATAAAATAAAGTGAGAAATATTATGGAAGCAGAAAATTTTATTGAAGAAATTATTAATAAAGATATTTTAGATGGAAGAGTGAAGGCAATCCAAACAAGGCACCCTCCAGAACCAAGTGGATACTTGCATATAGGACATGTAAGAAACATTGTTTTAAACTATGGTATTGCAAAAAAATATAACGGAATATGTAATTTAAGATATGATGACACAAATCCGGCTAAAGAAAGCCAGGAATTTGTTGATGCAATACAAGAAGATGTTAAATGGTTGGGTTACGAATGGAAGGATATTCATTATGCAACAGAATATTTTCAACAAAATTATGAATATGCTGTTAAATTAATTAAGGAAGGCAAAGCATATGTTTGTGACTTATCTCCAGAAGAACTTTCAAAATACAGAGGGACTTTAACAGAACCAGGTGTGGAAAGCCCTTATAGAAACAGATCGATTGAGGAAAATTTAGAATTATTTGAAAGAATGAAAAATGGAGAATTTCCAGCCGGATCAAGATGTTTGAGGGCAAAAATAGATATGAAAAGTCCGAACATGAATATGCGAGATCCTGTTTTATATAGAATTCAATTTAAAGAACATCAAAGAATAGGGGATAAATGGAAGATATATCCATCTTATGATTTTTCTCATCCATTAGATGATGCGTTAGAGGGAGTTACACATTCAATATGTGGTCCTGAATTTGAAGATCACAGACCTTTATATAATTGGGTTGTTGAAAACTGTAATACGGGGAATTATCCCAAACAGATAGAATATGCAAATCTTTATATTAAAGGAGCAATATTGGGTAAAAGATTTATAAAAAAACTTGTTGAAGATAAAGTTGTTTTTGGATTTGATGATCCAAGATTGTACTCCTTAAGAGGATTAAAAAGAAGGGGTGTTTTGCCAGAAAGTTTAATTGAATTTGTTAATGCTGCGGGAATTACAAAAAGCAATTCGTTAATTGAACCTTCATTTTTAGATCACTTTATAAGAGACAGATTAAATAAAGTCTCCAAAAGAGTTATGGCTGTTTTAAATCCAGTAGAGTTAGAAATAACAAATTATGATGAAAACAAAGAAGAAGAGATAAATTTGGAGACATTTCCACAATTAGAAGATAAACAATTAAGAAAATATTATTTTGGTAAAAATCTTTTAATTGAAAGAGAAGACTTTATAAAAGAACCAAATCCAAAATTTTATAGATTATATGTTGGAGCTGAAGTAAGATTGAAAGGAGCATATATAGTAAAATGTACCGGGTTTGAAGAAGATGAAAAAGGGGAAATAAAAAAAATTTATTGTGAATATGATCCAAAAACAAAATCAGGTTCAAATTGTGAAAAAAAAGTTAAAGGCACAATACATTGGATTAATCCTAACCATTGCGAAAAATGTGAAGTTAGATTATTTGAAAATTTGATTGATGAATCAAGTTCAGAAATGGTTGAAGGGCAAGAAAGAGCTGTTGATAATTATAAATTAAATCCTAATAGTTTTATAAAAAAAGACAATTGTTTTATAGAAAGTGGATTAGATATTAATTTTAGTGATAGATATCAGTTTATTAGAAATGGTTATTTTTGTTTAGATAAAGATTCAACAAATGCAAGAAAAGTTTTTAATAGAACTATAACATTAAAGGAAACAAAAAAGATATGAAATTTAGGAAATGGGAAATAATTTTATTTCCTTGCTTATTAGTAGTTGCTATTCTATTTTCTTTAATACAAACATATTGGAGTGGATTTAGTTATTTTTCAGCTTCTGTATTTTTTGTAATAATAATTTTTTTTATTAATAATAGAATTTACAATTTGAAAAATTTAAAAATTTACTATGATGAGAATTTGGAGACTTATTTTGTTGACTTGTATAATAAAGGATTAATTTCTAGAGAACAATTTGAAAATGTCGATCAACAAATAGTTAACGGTTATTATTCTGATTATAGAAGATTTAGAAATTTGACAATTTTGATGGTTGTTATTTTTGCTTTCATTGTTACAGGAGTAATATTGGTTATTTTTAATTTATGGTAAAAATAAGTAATAAAAAAACAAAATAAAGAACAAACTACAATTATGAAAAATTATAATTGTTTAAAAATATTTTGTTTATTATTTGTTTTTATTTTGATTATCCCGTTATTAACGGGGTGCATTGGAGATGACAATAAAATTCAAGGAACTCCTGATGTTAATATAAATATGACACCAAGAAAAATAACAGCAGAATCTTTAAGTAATTTTGAAGATGTTGTTAATACAGTTGCTCCTGCTGTTGTTGGAATTAGTGCAAACTATGGAAACATGGAAAGTGTTGGAAGTGGAGTATGTATAAGTGAAGAAGGATATATTTTAACAAATAATCATGTTGTTGAGGGCGCGAATTCAATTACGGTGTATTTTGCAAATAAAACTAGTGGAAATGCTTTGTTGGTGTGGAATGATCCGTCAATGGATTTAGCCGTTATAAAGGCGGCTATAGATATGCCATATTTGGAAACAGCAAACTCAGATGAAATAAAAGCTGGAGAAGATGTTATAGCGATAGGAACGCCATTAACTCTTCAATTTAAACATACAGTAACAAAAGGTATTGTTTCAGCAATTAACAGGACTATGGAAATAAGTAATGAAGATGGCACAATTAGCTATTTGCAAAATTTAATACAACATGATGCAAGCATAAATCCTGGGAATAGTGGCGGACCATTAATAAATAATAATGGTAAAGTAATAGGAATAAATACATTAAAAGTAAGCGAAGCAGAAGGAATAGGTTTTGCAATACCAGTTGAAATAGCAATTCCAGTTCTTGAACATATATTAAATGACGGCGAATATCAAACTCCATATTTAGGAATTTTTGGTCTTGATAGTGAAATTGCAGTTTTTTATGGAAGAAGTTTAGAAAAGAATGGTGTTTATATTGTTAATATTGATAATAAAGGGCCAATTGCCAAAGCTAATTTACAAGTTGGAGATATAATAACAAAAGTTAATGGAGTTGAAGTTAAAACAATGTTAGATTTAAAAAGTGAAATATATAAATATAAAGTCGGAGAAAGCATAAAAATAACATACAATAGAAATGGAGAAATAAAAAACACAAAAATAACCCTAGTAGAAAGATAAAAAATCCACCAGTATAATCTGGTGGATTTTTTATGTAGGAATTAAACTCTGTTTCCGCAGCAATTAGATGAACCACACAAACATGATAATAATAAGATCCAAATTAAGCAATCACAACCGTTTCCGAATCCATCACCATTTCCACAGCAGCATGATAAAAGTAATAAAATGATTATTAAAGTGCAGCAATCACAACCACAACCATTTCCTCCTCTACCAAATCCGTTAAAGAAATTCATATATGTACCTCCTATTTAAATTTTCATATGTATTATTTTATCTTTTGTATTTCAAGGATTTTTTCTTTTGTCCTTATTTCATACTATGGAGAAATAAGTTGGAATGTTACAAAAAAAACATAAAAATACAAAACTTAATTTACATTTATAAAAATAAATAAGCATAATATTTAAACTAACAAAATATATTTAGAATAAGCGAAAATAAATTCGACAAAAATTGAGTTTAATTTCCTTAATTCAACACTTTATACCTTTGCTTTATTAATTAGCTTTGGTATGGTTAAAAGCGAGGAGAAAATGCCATTCTATGTTATCAAATCACGAACCTTAAAAATTTGTTTAGTATTAATAATAGTATCGATATTATTAGCTGTCAGTATTGATGGAGTTAGTGCAGCACAAGTTTATTTTGGATATCCAAATAGGAAAGTGCCAGTATATTATGTAGATACTGAAGAAAAAAAAGTTGCTATAAGTTTTGATGCAGCCTGGGGAGCAGATAAAACTGAAAAAATTATGGAAATTTTAAAAGAATATAATTGCAATGCAACTTTCTTTTTAGTTGGATTTTGGACAGATAAATATCAAGATATTGTTAAAAAAATAGACGAAAACGGATTTGAAATAGGAACACATTCAAACACTCATCCAGATATGACTAAACTTTCTAATGATGCGATAAAAAATGAATTAGAATCTTCAATAAAACTAATAAAAGATATAACTGGAAAAGAAGTAAAATTTTTTAGAGCGCCATATGGAGCATATAATAATCAGTTAATAGATTGTGCTGAAAGCATGAATTTAATAACGGTGCAATGGAGTATTGATACTTTGGATTGGAAGGGATTGTCAGGTGAAGAAATATGTACAAGAGTTTTAAATAATTTAAAACCTGGATCCATAATACTTTGTCATAATAATTCAGATCATATTCTTGAAGCATTACCGATGATATTAGATAGATTGCAAAAGCAGGGTTATAAAGTCGGAGCCGTTGGGGATTTGGTTATGACAAAAAATTATGAAATTGATAGGAATGGAATGCAAAAATCTGTTGCGTAAAGATAAAGGAGATAAATATGAATTACGAAATGATGAATAATAACAAAGTTTATTTAATGGGGAAAATAGAATCAAAGCCTGTTTTTAGTCATGAAACATTTGGTGAAGAATTTTTCGAAATTATGCTAAAAGTTCCAAGATTATCAGAACATTGTGATATAATTCCTGTAACAATTTCAGAAAAGTTGTTAGATAAAGATATAATTAAAGTTGGTAATGAAATAGCAATAAAAGGTCAGTTTAGAAGCTACAACAAAATAATTGATGGAAGTAGTAAATTAGTTTTAACTGTTTTTGTTAGAGAAATAGTTGAAATTGATAAAAATGTTAATCCTAATATAATAGAGATAGTTGGTTATATATGCAAAAATCCGATTTATAGAACAACGCCTTTTAAAAGAGAAATATGTGATATTTTAGTTGCAGTAAACAGAGCATATAATAAATCTGATTATTTACCATGTATTGCATGGGGAAGAAATGCAAAATATATAAAAGATGTAGAAGTTGGAACGCAAATTTCAATTATAGGAAGAATACAAAGTCGTGAATATCAAAAGAGGGTTGAAGATAATACTGTAACAAAAACGGCATATGAAATTTCTATAAATAAGATACAAATTGTTGGAGAAGAGGAAATAATAGAAGACGAAAATATAATATAAATAAATTTTAAATAAATTAATAAATTCGTTGACAAATAGCAAATTATTTGATAAATTATATCAAGTAATTGTGCGGGAGTGGCTCAGTGGTAGAGCGTCGCCTTGCCAAGGCGAATGTCGCGAGTTCGAATCTCGTCTTCCGCTCCATAAAGACTAGCATAACAGCTAGTTTTTTTGTAGGCAACACAAAAGCGATATTGACACAAGATAATCAAAACATAGTAAACATTTTTAAGAGCGAAGTAAAAACACTTAAAAAAAACAAAGTAAAGGCGAAGTAAGATTACAAAATTGTCGCGAGTTCGAATCTTTCTTTCGCTCTATAAAGACTAGCATAAAGTTATTTTAATTTTAATATATTAAATTGAATTATATAATACTTGAAATAAAAGCTTTAACAATTTCTTTGTTTTTTTTATATTATTAAAATAAAAAAATTTTTATTTATTTAGATTTTATATATAGATTAACCAAATTTACATAAATTTCATAAAAATAATTTACTAAAAAAATAAAAAATGATAGAGTAAATTTGCTTGAAAAAAATAAAAAAATATGGTACCATGGCCAAGTGGTAAGGCAAGGGTCTGCAAAACCCTCATTCCCCGGTTCAAATCCGGGTGGTACCTCCAAATGCTGGTGTGGCGGAATGGTAGACGCAAGGGACTTAAAATCCCTCGTTCGCGAGGACGTGCCGGTTCGAGTCCGGCCACCAGCACCAAAAAAAACAAATAAAAACAAAATTTGTTCTAGATGATTATTTTAAAAAATATGGAATCATATCAAAAGACGATAAAAACTGGTTATATAAAAATATTAAAAAACAAATAAATGATTTTGTTGAAATCAAAAAGAAGCCTTCTAAACCAATATATCTTTGCGATATGGTAAAAATCTTAAAGGAGAAAATATGACAGAAGAACAAATGCTTAATATATGCAGTGCAAATCCGACCAATAGATATATATGCAAGCACCTAGATGATAATATCATGGATATGTGTATGGATATGCTTTTAAAATTAGATGCAAATGATTTTAAGGAAATAAACCCAGATGCAGAGTTTGATTTAACATGTCTTCCTATCCCTTATGATAAAATTAATAAAGATTCACAAGCAAGACAAACTACTTATTCTCCACGAGTGAAACAAGAGTTTAAAAAACTTCTAAATTTAATAAACAAAGAAGGGACAAATAAAGAATATTCTTATATACTTGCGGGATTAAAGGAAGATAAGGAAAATTATACAGATTTCTCGCCCATGCTTATTGGAACAAATCAAGCAGTTGATTATGACTGGGAAAGAATTAAAATATTTTTGGAAGAAGATTTAAAAGATATAAACTTTTCAATTTTTCATACTCACCCAAAAGCGATTAGAGAAGAGCATAAAACATTATATAATGAGCATAAAGAAATTTTTGAAGAGTTTGGGGTCAAGCCTGACGGACTAAACCTTTCTCTTTCGGATATTTATGCTAACCAATATTTAGATTTGTTGTGTAAAGAATATGGAAAAGATATCACCCCAGAATCAACTGTTTTAATGCACGATGGAACACTAATTTCTTTTTCCACAAAAGATGGCATAAAACTTACAAGTAAACAAAATTTTGAACAAAATAAACAAAAAAATAAAGAACAAGAGTTAAATTTATAAACTTGTATGAAAAGCATAAAAATTTTTAAAATTTATGCTACCTTAGTTGTAAGGAGATATATATGACAAATGAAGAAATTTTTAATGAAATAACCAATCAGGTAAAATCAATGGAAAAAGGAACATTCTTTACTTTTGGTGAACTTTTAAAAAAATATAAAGTTGAAGATTTTCAAACAAAACTTGATTTAACAAACAAATTAAAAAAGGCACTAAGTAGTGAAATTGAAATACACCCAGAGGACAAAGATGCTTTTTTAGGTGCTTCCTTTGTGTTTAGATACATAAAAAAATAAAATTATAATATAAGACATTCAAGTTGTGTTTGAGTGTCTTTTTTTTTGTCAAACCTTATAAAATATATGATAAAATAATTAAAAGGAGTTGAGTATAAAATTGCAAGGAACCCCGTTCGCGAGGACGTGCCGGTTCGAGTCCGGCCACCAGCACCAAAAAAGAACAAATTTTATATTTGTTCTTTTTTTGTTTTTGTAAAATACTAAAAAAATTAGCACATAATTTAAAAATAATTTTTATTAAGAATAAATTAAATAAATATGAAATATCAAAATTTCTTATAAGAAAATTTAAAAATTAAGATAATATTGGTGCCGAAGGGGGGACTCGAACCCCCATGAGGTCGCCCTCGGCGGATTTTGAGTCCGCTACGTCTACCATTCCATCACTTCGGCTAACAAATGTAATACTATCATAATTATTTATAAAAAGCAACTTTTTTATATTAAAAAACTTTTTTATTTATAATTGTCATATTTAAAGAAAATTTACCATAAAATATTTTATCACTCTGGAGGTTTAAATATGGAAAATTATGGTCTATATGAAGATATTGCACAAAGAACAGGTGGAGATATATATGTTGGCGTCGTTGGCCCTGTTAGATGTGGAAAATCAACTTTTATTACACAATTTATGCAGAATCTTGTTGTACCAAACATAACAGATAAAAATATAAAGGAAAGAACAATCGATGAATTACCACAAAGTGCAGATGGAAAAACTATAATGACAACACAACCAAGATTTATTCCTAACAAAGCAGCATCTATTCGTGTTGGGGATAACATTGATATGAATATAAGAATGATAGATTGTGTGGGTTATTTAATAGAAGGAGCTTTAGGACATGAAGAAGGAGCAAAAAAAAGATTAGTTAAAACACCATGGTCTGAAGAAGAAATGCCATTTGAAGAAGCTGCGGAATTTGGAACGCAAAAAGTTATTGAAGAACATTCAACAATAGGAATAGTTGTAACAACAGATGGAAGTATAACTGATATACCGAGATCTAACTATGTTGAAGCAGAAGAAAGAGTCGTTTCAGAGCTTGTTTCTCATAATAAGCCTTTTGTTATTGTATTAAATTCAAAAAATCCAAAATCTGAAGAAACAAAAAAACTAGCAGTATCATTGAAAACAAAATATAATGTTCCAGTGTTACCTATGGATGTATTGAAATTAAATCAAACAAATATTGATGACATTTTTGAAAAAATATTATTAGAGTTTCCTATTAAATCATTAAAAGTAAAAATGCCAAAGTGGATGCAAGCTTTACCTTATGATCATGAAATAATAACAAATGTTGTTAACGAAATAAAAAAATTTGGAGAAAACGCAAACAAAATTGGACAAATTGATAAAACAAATGTTGCATTTTTAGAAAGCGAAGATTTTGAACCTGTAATTGTTTCTTCAATAAAAATGGGTGAGGGAAAGATATATTTTGAAATAACACCTAAACAGCAACTATTTTACAAGGTGTTATCCGAACAATGTGGAATGGATATAATCGATGACTTCCATTTAATATCATATATTAAACAATTAGCTCATGCAAAGGTTGAATATGACAAAATTAAGGTAGCACTTCAAGATGTTAAAGAAAAAGGATATGGTGTTGTTATGCCAAATGCTGAAGATATGAGTTTGGAAGATCCAGAAATTGTTAAACAAGGAAGCAGATTTGGTGTTAAACTTAAAGCGTCGGCTCCAAGCTTGCATATTATGAGCGTGGACATACAAACTGAAGTTAATCCTATTGTTGGATCTCAAGCACAAAGTGAAGAACTTGTTAAGTATTTAATGAGTGAATTTGAACAAAATCCAAAAGCAATCTGGGAAACTAATATGTTTGGAAAAAGCCTAAGTTCTTTAGTTAACGAAGGAATAAATTCAAAAATTAATTTAATGCCGGTTGAAGCACAAAGAAAAATGAGAAAAACTTTAGTAAGAATTAATAATGAAGGCATATGTTGAATAATTTGCATATTGTTATAATAAAAAAACTTTTCTTTTTAAGAAAAGTTTTTTTATTGCCACAAAGTTTTTATAATTAAAATTTTAAAATTTTCAATATTTATATTTTTTTTTGCCGATATAAATATTGAATTTTTTGGTGAGGTATTCTTTATTTCGTTTATCTGTTTTTTATCAAGAAGATCACATTTATTATAAACTGTTAATATTGGAATATTTATTGCGCCAATTTTTTCTAATTCCTCTAATACAACTTTTTTGTTTGTTTCAATATTTTTATCAGTTGCATCAATCAAATGAATTATCAAATCGCTCATAGAAACTTCTTCCAATGTTGCTGAGAAGGCAGGAGTAAAAGATTTTGGTAAGTTATTAATAAAGCCAACAGTGTCGGTTAAAACAATTTGTTTATTATTGTCTAACCATAAATTTCTTGTTGTGGTGTCTAATGTTGCAAATAATTTATCATCTGCGTATACATTTGCTTTTGTTAAAAGATTTAATAATGTTGATTTCCCAGCATTTGTATATCCAACTATAGATACATTTTTTACATTTGAATTAGCTCTGTTTTTTCGTCTTAAGGATCTTTCATTTTTGAATTTGTTGATTTGATTTTCTAGTTTATTAATTTGTAATTTCACTTTCCTTTTGTCTAATTCCAATTTTGTTTCTCCAGGGCCACGCATTCCAACGCCACCAGATCCAAATCTTCCACTCGTTCCACTAATACCGGACAATCTAGGTAAATAATATTTTAACATCGCTAATTCAACTTGTAATTTACCTTCGTTTGAAAGGGCTCGTTTTGCAAAAATGTCTAAAATAAGCGTTGTTCTGTCTATAACCTTACAGTTTAAAGCATCAGATAAATTATTAATTTGAGAACCTGATAATTCATTATTGCAGATTGCTAAATTTGCATTTTTTTTATTTATTTCATCGCAAAGTTCTATAACCTTGCCTGAACCAATTAAAGTTGCAGGATTTATTTCTTTCGCATTTTGAAAAACATGGCCAACAACTTCAATATTTGCCGTTTCGGCCAATCTTTCCAATTCTTTTATATCTATTTGTTCTTTGTCATAATTTTTTTGACTTAATCCAAATAAAACAGCTATTTCTTTTTCCATTTTATTATTCTAACATATTTTATCAATTATAATAAATTATTTTATATAATTTATCAGTATAATATTCTTTTTGATAATTAAAATAAATATGGTATAAAATAAATGATAGGAGCACAAATGAAAAGTTTAAAAAAATATTTATTTTTACTTTTAATACCTTGTTTTATTTTTTTTGTTAGTATATTAATTTTTAGCAGTAACAATATTATTAGTGTTAAGGCTGAAACAATTGCTTTAACAGGCAGTGGAACAAAAGACGATCCTTATTTAATACGCTCTCTTGATGATTTAATTTTTTTTCAAGAAGCAATAAATGGGAAATATGAAAATGACGAATTTGTTTTTATTTCACCCGAAAGTGGAAAAGAAGATTATCAGACAGCTTATTATAAATTAATTTCATCAATTGATTTATCTTCAATTGATTTTTGGACTCCAGTAGGAATAAATAGAACATTCAATGGTAATTTTAACGGGAATGGCAAAACTATTACTGGAATATCATTAAAAAATGATGATAATATATTTTTAGGTTTTTTTGCACAAACATATAACGCGACTATATATGATTTAGGAATAGAAGTTAATGTCGTTTTATCGGAACAAAAAAACGGAAACGAGATTAAGCCAAATGATACTATAATTGTTGGAGGGCTAATCGGTAAAGCAAATTATACAAATGTTGATTCATGTTATTGTGATTTTATTTTAAATGCAGATAGGGTTGTTAGATTAAAAGAATCTGAGGCTCAAAAATTTTATACAAAAATTGAAGGTAGTGAAGAGATAGTCGGAGGTCAGTCAACTTTTGATTATCAAACATATTTATATAGTGGAGAATTAATTTCAGGAGCTTTAATCGGGCAATCAAATAATTCAATCATAAAAAATTCATATTCAATTCCAACCATAACATTATTTCAAGACGGAATTAATGTTGTTTCAACTTATATTGGAGGAATTGTTGGCGTGATAGATAATGGTGAATTATATAATGTTTATGTTGCACCAAGTAATGAATATATTAGTCAATTATCTTCAAGTGGAGGAAATATAAATTCTTTAGATTCAAAATATTCACAAATAAAAATTAATTCTAGTAAAGGAGATTTAAGTAGTGTTGTTTTTGGTGGCATAGTAGGTTATGGGATAGGTGCGAATTTAAACATATATAACACTATGTTTTTTGGAACAGTGGCTTCTCTATCGCCAAATAAAATAGTGACGGGAGCGATTGTTGGAGTTGTCCCTTCAAATGTAACATTTCAACCATTAAATATCAGATATGCAAAATTTTTAAATTTATCTAGTCCATCTACTGATGTAATATATTTTTCAAGTGGTATCGGTAATGCAACTCAAACAAATTTTATAAATTTTTCAGAAGTATCATCAATAAATTCAATGCCAACTGAATCTTTATTTTTTGAATGGAGTTGGAATGAATTTAGACCATGGGATTTTGAAGAAACATGGAAAAATGTTTCGATATACACAAGTTCAGGGGGATATTATTTTCCTTCGTTACAAAATTTTGCGTTTTTTACAATTTCAATTTCAGGAAGCAAAGAAGTTATTTATTCTTCATCAAACAAATATGCAGGAGGATATTACACATTAGAGCTAGAAGGTAAAAATGAAAAATCATATCAATATTTGTCTGGACAAGAAGTTAAAATTATTGCAAAATTTTATTATGAAGATGGAAATCAATATAGAGATTTTAAAAATTATTTCGATTTTACAGGTTGGATTTTAGGAGAATACTCAATAAATAATTTTGAAGTTCCTAATGAAGAAGCTCTTTTTGTTAACTATATTACTGAAAGCGGTAATGGTCCATACACAATTTCCATAGATCCAGAAACTGGAACAACAACATTATCATTCATAGCATCTTCTGGGACAGAAGGAACATATGATGTTGGAATAAAAGGCAAAGAAGTTAAAGTTAATATAAATATGATATATCAAGATGAAGATATAGAAATGGAAAATTTAGGACAAATAGTTAAAACTGAATCTAATGTAATAGAAAATTATAATAAATCCTTTAGTTATATTGCAAGCGAATATTTAAATAGTTCTGCTGTAACATTAACTGCAAATGACAAATCCACAGGAAATTATGTTTTTGCAAATTTATGGCGAGATGCAAATGATAGTTCTCAAACATTAATAACTAGAAATATTATTATAGAATTAAACAATGAAAATAAATCAAGTAACAATAGAATATATCCAAAAGTAATAAAAACTGATAATGGATTAGAATGCAGTGTTAATGTTTACTATACTGACAGTATGTTAAAAATAAACACAAAAATAACAGGTAACGGAACAGTAAAAATTAACGGACAAGAAGCAAATAATGAAAATGGATTTAATTTTATAAACGGCACAAAAATAACTCTAGAAGCTTATCCTAAAGAAGGAATGGAATTTGAAGGTTGGTATATAGGAGAAAAATTAATTAGCAAAGATAAAGTATACGAATATACAGTTAATTCTTCAACGGTAATTGAAGCAAAGTTTAAAGAAGCTGAAAAAAATAATGGCCTTGAAACGTGGATAATTATTATTATTGTTGTTGTTCCAACAATAATTATTGGAGTTGCAATATATTTAGTCATAAGATTAAAGAAAAAATCATCCAGTTCTTATAGAAAAAATTACAGATTTTAGGTGAAAATTGTCAAAAATGACTAAAATTTATTTTGAAAAACTTTTTTATTATGTTAATATTATTACAGAAATTATTTAATAGAATAATAAACTTATAAATGAGCAACCTAAATTAAATAGTTTATGGAGGTTTTTATGTTTCAATTAGCTAACACAATCATGAGAATTTCTTCAGGCCATTTAGGGTTATCTTGGAAAGACTTTGAAAATGATGAAAAATGGGGTTGGGTTTATACAATTGTTAATTCTGTGATGACTATTGTAATTCCAATTTTAGCGATCATAAGTGCAGCGGGAATACTTTGGGCTATCGTTTTAGGAGTCCAAATGGCAAGAGCAGATAGCACAGAAAAAAGAGAAGAAGCAAAAAAACGTTTAATTGGGCTTATAGTAGGTATTGTAATTTTAGTTGTTTTAATTGTATTCTTTGTAACATTATTCCCAATGATTATGGATGGATTGTTACCAGACGAAATTACATCAACAAAACCTGCTGGTGAATAATACATTTTAACTAATTTCTTTTAATTATAATAAAAAGACAGTTATATAAAAACTGTCTTTTTTATTTTAAATATTATAATTTTTAATTTACTCGTAAAACATTTTTAATTTGTTTTAAATTGAGTTATATTATATATAAAGATGGAGGGAATAAAATGCCAAAAAGTAAATTTAAAAAATTTTTGCCTTTGATTATTATTATTGCAACTTTTGTTATTGCGATTATAGTCGGTGGTGTAACACGAGAAGATGGATTTAAATTTGATGCATCTATGATAACAAATACAGCAACTATTGTTATTCTTGCAGTTGTTTATGGAATAATGATTTTATATTATCTGTCAAAATTTTTAAAATTTGATATGTCTGCTTCGGCAAGTGGAGAAGGTGTTACAAAGTCTGGAGATAAAATATCTCAATATTATGATGCTAGATTTATAAAAGAAAGTGAGCTTATTAGTTTATCTAAGTTTATGCCATGTACATGGAATACATTGAAAAACGTGAAAAAAGATGGTATTGTTATAAGAAGCTTGGAAAAAAATGGTAAATTATTGATTAATATGTATGATCCAATACACACAATGATAATAGGAACAACTGGCTCTGGAAAAACTCAAACATATATTAATCCTTCAATAAGAATATTATCTCAACTAGGAACAAAACCTTGTTTGGTTATGACTGATCCTAAAGGTGAATTGTATAGAGACCATGCATTACAATTAAAAGAAGCAGGTTATAGGATATCAGTATTAGATTTAAGAAATCCTTATGCTTCAACAAGATGGAATCCATTAGATAATGCATATATGCAATCTCACAGAGCAAGAAATCTAAAAAAAGAAGTTAAAATTCATCGTGGAGATTCGCCAAAAGATTATAAATTAAAAATGGCTTCAGATTTAAGAGATTATGGAGCCGAATGGTATGAATTTAATGGTAATGCGTATAGTTTTAAGGAACAATTGAGAGGAGATCTAGAAGCTAAGGCTCAAGAGTTACAGGACGAAGCGGAAAATGAATTAAGAGAAATTGCCTCAACAATTGTTCCAATAGAAAGCAAAACGGATTCATCATGGGAAAGAGGTGCTCAAGACTTTTTATTAGGTGTTATGTTAGCAATGTTAGAAGATAGTTTTGATCCAGAATTGGGAATGACGAGAGAAAAATTTAATTTTTATAACATGGTAAAAATAGCAATGTTTAGGGACGATGATCCAGAGAATCCTTTTGGTTCGATAAGAAACTATTGCGCGTATAGAGATAAATTTTCAAAAGTTAATTCTTTAACTTCAACAGCAATTAATAATGCACCAAATACAACAAAATCTTACATGGGTGTTTTACAAGGAAGAATATCTGTTTTTCAAGACGCAGGAATATGTTATGCAACTAGTTATAGTGATTTATCATTTGATGATTTTGTTGATCAACCTACAGCATTCTTTATTAAAGTTCCTGATGAAAAAGATAGTAGACACTGCATAGCAACCTTGTGTATATCACAGTTATATAAAAAACTTGTTGAGAAAGCAAGTCAAAATCCTGACTTAAAATTAAAAAGAAATGTTTATTTTATGCTTGATGAATTTGCTAATTTGCCAAAAGTTGAAAAAATGGACAGTTTGGTAACTGTTGGTCGTTCTAGGGGGATATTTTTCTCATTAGTTGTTCAAAGTTATAGTCAGCTTGATAATAAATATGGAAAAGAAATGGCTGAAACAATCAGATCAAACTGTAATATTCAAATATTTATTGGAACAGAAGATCAAAAGACAAGAGAAGATTTTTCTAAGATGTGTGGCGATGTTTCAATTGAAACAAATACAATTTCAACTAGTAGAAGTGATGGAGATGATCGTAGTGGAATTAATAGAACTGTACAATCTCAAAGGAACACAAGACCTTTAATATATCCATATGAGCTTGGCCAGCTTGACAAATTTACAGTCATAGTAAAAATATTTAAAGAACATCCTATAAAAACACCAATGACACCATTCTTTGCAACAAAACAATTCGACAAACGCAAAGCTCCGGAAATTTATGCAGCTTCAAAAGCTTTAAATGAAAAAGAAATATATTACGACATAAAAGTTAGAAATAAAAAACATGTAAGATATTTTGATGGATTTGACGACTTCGACTAATAAAAACACCTTTTACGGGTGTTTTTTTTAAATTGACAAATTTATATATTTATGATAACATTTTACTGTTTTGCAAATAAAGGAGACAAGATGAAATCTTTGAAAAAGTGTTTTGCAAACATTGAAAAAAGTAAAAATATTGCAATAATAACACATAAAAATTTTGACACTGATGCTATTTGTTCAGCAATTTCATTAAAAAAGATAATTAAAGAAAATTATGATAATAAATCAAAAAAGAAAATCGTTGATATATATTCAGAAACAGATAAAATTGATGATAAAAATTTTATAATAGTCAAAAATGAACAAATAAATATTAAGAGTTGTAAAAAATACGATTTAGTTATAAGCCTTGATTGTTCGTGTTTAGAACGTATGGGTATATACAAAAACTTATACAAATCAATTAAAAATAGTATAAATATTGACCATCATATAACAAATGAGCATTTCGGTAAAAATAATATTGTTTTATTGACTTCTTCAACATGCGAAGGATTGTATTTAATTTTTAAATCTAATAATGCCAAAATAACCGATGAGGTTTGTAAGTTAATTTATAGTGGTATTATAACTGATACAAATAATTTATCCCAAGGATTGGTTACTATTAACACACATAATGTTATTTCTGAATTAATCGATAGGAACATAAACACAGATCTAATTAAAGAGCATTTTTTTAAAAATAACACAAAAAGTCAAGCCTATTTGACCGTAAAAGCTTTACAATCAATGTCATTTTTTATAGAAGACAAAATTGCATTTATGAAGATAACAAAACAAGATATGTTAAAATGCAAAGCGAATTATGAAGATACTTTAGGAATAGTTGATTATGGTATACAAATAAAAGGAGTTGAAATTGCAATTTTAGCAATAAAACAAAAAGATAATTCGTATTATGTTAGTTTAAGAAGTAAAAACAATATTAAGGTATCTGAAGTCGCAAAAGAGATGGGTGGTGGTGGCCATGAAAATATGGCGGCTTTTCAATTTAAAGGATCTTTAGTAAAAATGAAAGAAAAACTATTAAAATATTGCAGAGAAGAGCTAAATAAATCAAATAATGAATTAATAAATAATATATTCGGAGTTTAGGATAAGGTATTGATTTATTATAAAATTTATATATAATATATTAAAGGAGTTTTTATGAAAAATAGATTAGAAACAGTTAAAAGAGTTATAAAGATTGGAGAACAATATATATATCCATTTAGAAAAAAAGAATGGAAAAAATATGTTTTAAAAAGTTTTTGTGATATTTATTCCGGTAAAGATATTATATATTCATTAGAAATAATGAAAACTTTGCATGAAAACAGTGGTGATTTAGGTATAGCAAAATCAAAGGAAATTTTATATAACCCTAATCATTTAAATATACCAAATAGAGTTTTATCTCTTGTTGGACGCTTTTCAAAAAGAGGAGTTGAATTTTTTTACAGTGTTGTAAAACAAGATGGGTATCAATTAAGTTATGATGAAGTAAAGGAAATTGAAGATATTCAAATAGAAAATATTAAATTAAAAAATGAAGGGACACAGAAGTAGAAGTTAACATTTCTTATAAATATAAATTTTAAATTTAAGGAAAAAATATATGTCAAAAAAATACAATACTAAGAAAAAAAATTTATTAACCGATTACTTAAAAACAGATTTAAAAGATTTAAAAAAAGAAGTTTTAAAATATTCAAATGTTGATTCAGATTGGTTAGAAAAAGAAGAAAGAAAAACACATGATCAAAAAAATCAAGATTTATTAAAGTTTTCATTTTTGGGAGATAAAAGAAGGGTTTCATTAGCTTTATCTCATGAAAATGGAGCAAATATTAATTACTTAGATAAAAATGGAAACAATGCTTTAATATTAGCTGTTTATTCAAGAAGGGAAGAAGTTGTTAAATATTTAGCAAATTATAATAAAGATGAAAAGGGAAATATAATTGAGAGCTCTGAAAAGATAGATATTAATAAATTAAATTTTGATGGTGTTTCTGCGTTGCATTTAGCTGTAAAATTTAAAAATTATAAAATTGTAAAAATATTATTAGACTCCGGAGCTAATGTCAACATTTTAAATAAATATAGCGAGTCTCCAATTTTTGAGGCTGTCAGACAAAATGATTTTAATATGATTGATTTGTTAAAATCTTATGGAGCTGATTTAAATATTAGAAACAAAGAAGGAGCGACTGCATTAATGGTTGCTTGTCAAAATAAATATAGACAAGAAAGTTTAATAAAATTGATAAAATATGGATGCAATATAATGTTAACTGACAACAAGGGTCGAAATTCACTTATGTATGCAGCTAATAATGACAATGGTGTGATGATGGATATATTAATAAAAGAGGCTAAATCAAATTTAATAGATTTTATTGATCATCAAGATTTAAATGGAGTAACAACATTAATGATTTGTTCTAAAAGAGGATATAGGGAAGCTGTTAGAGTTTTACTTAGTAAAGGTGCAAATGTTTTTCTTAAAGATAAAAAAGGAAATGATTCATTGAATTATGCAAAAAAATATAATAATAAAACTTGCTACGAAATAATAAATAAAGTTAAGAAATTTTACACTGCATTAGAGAAAATAGATTTTAAACATGAAATAGAACGAAAAAATTATGTATTTAATTTTTTACAGGATATAGGGAAACAAAATAGAATTCAAAATTCTTGCATAAAATAAAAAAACAATATTATATATTGTTTTTTTTAATTGTTGTATTTTAATTTTTTAAATTTAATTTTAGACCATAAAAATGGTATTAAATACAAATTTGATAAGAATATAAATATCAATCCTATAACAACAGGTAATCCATAATTTCTAATAGATAAAACACCAAATCCTGTTAATAAAATAATACTTATTAAAGAAAATCCCATTATTATTACTTGGTCAATTAAACTCTGTTTAACAGATAAATTTGCAATATCAGTTCTTTGCAGGTCTTTGTTTTTTAAATTGTTTCGGATTTTATCTAGAGTCATCAAATTACTAATAAGGGTTAATATAAATACAGTGAAGACACTTGCTATAAAAGCCACGTCAACAGTTATTCTACAAATTATAACTGAAGCAAATGTTAATAAAGTATTAATTAATAAACTTATAAATAATGTTAATGCGCTTGAAATTCCAAATCTGAAAAAAGCTAAAATACTAATTAAAACTATACCAACACTTATAGCAATTGCACTATATGATGCGACATTATCTTTTGTTCCATCAACATTAAATACAGAAATATATTTTGATTGAAGTAACCCAGACTCATTATATTTATCGAAGATGTTATATAAATTATTTTTCATTTGTGTTAATTTATCAGTCGAAGGTTTATCATTTGAAATTAGTTTATAAATAACCTTATTACCATATTCACTTTCGGCAGTTTGAATTGAAACTATTTCAAAAGCATTTTCAGAATCTAAAAATTTATCTATATAATTTTTTGATAAACTTAAATCGTATGGTGTTCCTTCTATATACTCATCTCCGTTTTCATCAAACTCAATACCATAAACAACTTCGATTACTGTTCCACCTTTAAAATCAAAACCTAATTTCATACCTATAATTGATATTATTATTATAGCAGATAATAATAGTGCACTGATAATTGCCAAATAATATTTTGAATGTTTGCAAAAATTTATATTTGATTGAAAAATATAATTTTTAATTTTATTAAATTTCATCTATGCCTTCCTCCCTTGTAAAGTTAACTCTTTTTCCATTGCTTGAATTTAAAATCGAATAAGATTTATTTAAATGATAAGTGAAGAATAATGTTATAACTATAGATAGAATTGAACATAAAATCATTATAAGCGAAAAGCTCTTAATTGATTCGGTACAAATAAAATAAAGTACAGTAAAAATTATAGCCAAACCACCACATATTTCAGAAATTATTGAAATTGATTTTTTGTAACCACTTTTTATTGCATTATTTAGCTTTTTGCCTATTTTATATTCCGATTTTATATTTTGAAGCAATATAATATGGCATGATGCAATAAGTAACAACCCAAGGAAGAAAGCGCCTACACTCGCTGTTGATAATATAATATTTGGGATAGATTGTGCTAAGAATAAAGTTAAACCAGAAAAAAGTAAAATTGAAATTATTGCCATTAAACCTAGTTCTCTATAAATTCCAGCAAATATAACTAAAATTAAAAATAAAGTTACTGAAGAAGAAATTATTAAACCTAGCAAGGCTTCATCGCCAGCAGAAGGGGAAATCTCATTAACATCACCATCAATTTTTACAATAGTGTCAAAACAACCTGTTGAAATGCTGACGGCTAAATCCACTGCATCATTCATTGTCATAGAACCTGTGGAGCTAGATATAAATAGAAAATCGTTTACTATTTGTGAGCTTATTGGTAAAGAAAAGAAATAATTTTCTGAATTTCCTCTATAAAAATAGAGATAAACTTGAGAAGATGATGCATTTTTTGTTAATTCAGAAATTTTTTCTGCACTTTCGTCATCAAGCCCAATATATGTTCCCCAGTAATAAGTTGTCGGATCTTGCATAGCAAAAGCATTTATAATTTGTCGGCCATAAACTTGAATTTCAGCATTTGAATCTGATGATGTTCGAATAACTAATTCTCCTTCACCGATTTGGGTTAAAATGCTTTTCGCATCATCTGAGTCAGGGCTTTCTATTCTTATTTTGTTGTCAGATGTTAAATAAACTCTTGCGTCTTCATATCCTTTTTCATTTATTAAAGATTTAATTCTCAAATATGTTGAATTTAAATCTTTTTCAAATTCGGCGTCTGTTATATCTCCAATTTTTTCTGGAGTGTAGGTTGCATAAATTCCGCCATTAACATCTAATCCTTTGTTTATTGCATTCGCAAAGCCAGCAAATCCTGTTACTGAATTTTTTGGGGTAAAACTTATTATTGAAAAAATGACAAGTAAAACAGAGATAAGGCTTATGATAGCAATTTTAGCAATTGATTTTTTCTTTTCCATTCAAATATATTCCTTTTAATTTACCCATAAATTATAGACAACATAAAAATTTTAGTCAACTATTATTAGCTTTATATTATAAATTTTATAAAATTTAATACAATAATATAATGAAAAATAAAATTGTATTAGGTTGTGTCAGTGTTGTAATGCTGGTTGCCATAACTGGGATATTAATATTTATTTATAACCAATATTTTTATCCGGTAAAATATGAAAATGAAATTATTGAAGCTAGTCGAGAGTTTGGTGTTGATAGTTATTTAATAGCAAGTGTTATTAATGCTGAAAGTCGTTTTGATCAAAATGCTGTTTCCAGTAAAGGAGCCGTTGGATTAATGCAAGTTTTACCAACAACTGCTGTTTGGGTGGTAAAAAAAATATCAAATTTAAATGCATCGGATAGTTATGATGTTAAATTTTTATCTAATTTATATGATCCCAAAACCAAAAGTGGCGAATTGTTTGATCCAAAAACAAACATAAGAATAGGAACATATTATTTATCTTATTTAATTAACAAATTTAAAGATTTAAAAGTTTCTCTATGTGCTTATAATGCTGGGGAAGGAATTGTTAAAGAATGGTTAAACAATTCAAAATATAGTGTTGATGGAAAGCATATTGATTTTATTCCATATGAAGAAACAAAAAATTACATTAACAAAATAGAAAGAAACATGAAATTTTATAAAAATAAATTTTAAAAATTATATTAACAGATATAAAAATGTTTACAATTAAAAAATATTGTGATATACTTTCAAAGTTACTTCATGCAAAGTTTTTCGCTTATCTCCATAAAATACGAAAAACTATGTTTGAAGCGAATTTATTGTTAGGAGGTTAAAAATGGATAAAAATATTAAAAAAGAGATAATAGAGAAATACCGTTTGTCTGAAAGTGATACCGGATCACCTCAAGTCCAAATTGCTTTATTAACTCAAAGAATCAATCATTTGACAGAGCACTTAAAAGCTAATCATAAAGACAATCATTCACGTCGTGGGCTGCTTCAATTAGTTGGTCAAAGAAAAGGTTTGTTAAAATATTTAGAGAATAAAGATATTAATGCATACCGTGAATTAAAAAAATCTTTAGGGATTAGATAATAAATAAAAATAAAGGGAAGATTTTATTCAAGGAGAAAAATAATGTTAAACGAAAACGCTAATATATATGAAATAGAAATTGGCGGTAAAAAAGTAATATTTGAAACAGGGAAGTTGTGTGGATTATCTAGCGGAAGTTGTATGGTTAGATGTGGGGAAACGGCTGTTTTAGTTAATGTTAATATGAGCGAAACCCCAAGGCCTGGGATTGATTTCTTCCCATTAAGCGTTGATTTTGAAGAAAAAATGTATGCCGTAGGAAAGATTCCTGGTGGATTTAAAAAAAGAGAAGGTAGAGCTAGCGATAAAGCAATCTTAACTTCTAGGCTTATTGACAGGCCATTGCGACCATTGTTTCCAAAAGGCTTTTATAATGATGTAACGGTAATAGCAACAGCCATGTCGGTTGACCCAAACATATCTCCAGAAGTTTTAGCAATGTTGGGATCAAGCTTTGCATTAAGTATTTCTGATATACCATTTATGGGACCAACGGGATCAGTTTGTGTTGGATTAGTAGATGGAAAATATGTTATTAATCCAGATTTAGAGCAAAAAGAAAAAAGCTTAATGCATTTAATGTTAAGTGGAACTGAAGAAGCTATTTTAATGGTTGAAGCAGGAGCTAAAGAAGTAACTGAAAAGCAAATGCTTGATGGAATAATGTTTGGCCATGAGGAAATTAAGAAAATTGTTAAATTCTTTAAAGAAATAAAAAAAGAAATAGGGAAACCGGTTAATGAAAAAATAATATATGACGAAGTAAATGAAGAAATTAACAAAGAAGTAAGAGCTTTTGCTACACCTTTAATAGAAGAAGCGCTAGAAGAATTTGATAGACAAGAAAGACAAAACAAACAAGAATTAGCTGAAAAACAAATTTATGAACATTTTGCTGAGATTTATCCAGAAGAAACAAAGCAAATAGCAAACATAATTTATAAAATAACAAAAGAAACTGTTAGAAGTAAGATAATTAATCAAGGTGTTCGACCAGATGGAAGAAAAACAACGGAGATTAGGCCAATATGGAATGAAGTTGGAATTTTGCCAAGAGTACATGGAAGTGCAGTTTTTACAAGGGGGCAAACGCAAGTTTTGACAACATTAACATTAGGAACAATTTCTGACATGCAAAAACTTGAAGGATTAGATGATGAAGAAGTAAAAAGGTATATGCATCATTATAATATGCCAGGATATGCAACAGGCGAAGCGAAACCTTTAAAAAGTCCAGGAAGGAGAGAAATAGGACACGGAGCGCTTGCTGAAAGAGCTTTGGAACCTGTTATACCAAGCGAGGAGGAATTTCCTTATGCAATAAGATTGGTGAGTGAAGTATTGTCTTCTAACGGATCATCTTCTATGGCAAGCACATGTGGATCAACTTTAGCATTAATGGATGGTGGAGTCCCTATAAAAGCGCCAGTTGCCGGAATTGCTATGGGCTTAATTAAAGATGAAGAAAGTAATAATGTTGCAATTTTGTCAGATATTCAAGGATTGGAAGACTTTTTAGGAGATATGGATTTTAAAGTTACAGGGACGTCCAAAGGTATAACAGCAATTCAAATGGATATTAAAATTAAAGGAATAGATAAACAAATACTAACAACAGCTTTGGAACAAGCGAGAGTTGGTAGGTTGTATATACTAGATAAGATGTTAGCAGTAATTGGAGAACCAAGAAAAAATTTATCAAAATATGCTCCAAAAATTATAACATTTAATATAAATCCGGATGTAATAAAAGATGTAATAGGCGCTGGTGGAAAAACAATTAATAAAATAATAGAAGAAACTGGAGTTAAAATCGATATTACCGATGAAGGTCAAGTGTTTATTGCAACAACTGATTTAGATATGGCTGAAAAAGCAAAAAAGATAATATTAAATATAACTGAAGAGTTTGAGATTGGTAAAATTTACACTGGTAAAGTTGTTAAAATAATGCAATTTGGAGCATTTGTTGAAATAGCACCAGGAAAAGACGGAATGATACACATTTCAAAATTATCATCTAAGAGAGTTGAAAAAGTTGAAGATGTTGTTAATATTGGAGATGAAGTTGAGGTTGAAGTAATAAAAATTGACAACAAGGGACGAGTTGATTTTAAATTAATTTGTAAAGTTTAAATAGGAGGAATTATGAAAGAAAATATACATCCAAATTATCATGAGATAACAGTAACTTGTGCATGTGGAAACACATTTAAAACAAGTTCAACATGCAATGGTGATCAAATGAAAATTGATATTTGTAATAAATGTCATCCATTTTTCACTGGAAAACAAAAAATTGTTGATTCAAGTGGTAGAGTTGAAAGATTTAATAAAAGAATTGGAAAATAAAAAAGCTTATTAAAGCTTTTTTTTATTACAATATTGTTTTGAATTGCATTTTTTGTCAATAATAATATTATGATATTTTTTCCAGTCGTGAAAGGAACAGCAGTAACACACAATTCAAATCGAGCTCTTGCTAATATAAACAGCAAGGGAAAAATAGATATTATTTCATTTAAAGATAAAAAAAAATTTATAGGTATAAAAATTCCATTTATAAGAGGATTGTCAGTTTTACTGTTTGGACTATATTTTTTTGTATCTTCATTAACAAGATCACAAATGGTTTTGGGAAAAGAGAAAGAAGATTTTGAAGAAAAAATTGCCAAAAAATTAAAAGTCTCAAAAAGCATAGTAATGATAACTATTTGTGGAATAGTTGGTGCTATAATAGGATTATTGGGTTTAATACTAATTCCGTTCTTCTTTTTTTCAATGTTAAGGGATAATGGATTAAGTTTATATCTTGTCGCTTTTATCATGGGGGTTATACGTGTTAGTTTATTATTGTTAGTATTAATATCAATTAGATATATTCCTTCAATAAGACAATTTTATAGAAATAATTCAGCTGGAAATTTAGCAAAAGCGAGTTATTACAATAAAAAAATCGATTCTTATTATTTATCTACAAATTTTATAAATTTTATTGTTTGTGGTTTTTTTCTAACATTTTTTGTGGTATCATTTATAGTGGCAGAAATAAATTATATTTATAAAATTTTTATAAATATAGCATTAACTCTTGCTAGTTTTTCTATTATATATGAATATTTAAAATTATTAGAATATAAAAATAATTTAATTTCTAAAATATTAATATATCCAGTGGCATATTTAACAAGTGAAAAGCCAACACAAACTGAAAGAGAAATTGCTTTTTCTGCATTGAATGAGGTGGTTTTAATGTGTGAAAATGAAGAAAGGATTTTTGGAAATTTGTCAGATCAGGGGTATGCTTTTAGTGTTGTTTACAGCGAAGTTAAAGAAAGACTAAATCAAGCAGGAATATATGATGTTGCAGAAACAGATTGGTTAATTGCACGCACATTAAATAAAAATCGAAATGAAATTAAATTATTAACAAAAATTACTGATGAAGATTATAGAAAAATTAAAAATGTTTTGGCTAAAAGAGAAAAAAGAATTCCATTATCCAAAATTTTTAATGAAGTAAATTTTTATGGTAGAAGTTTTTATGTGGATAAAAATGTTTTATCTCCAAGACCTGAAACAGAACTATTGGTTGAAGAAGCTTTAAAAGAAATAAAAAAAATTAAAAAAAATGTAAAGATTTTGGATTTAATGACTGGAAGTGGAGTTATTGCAGTTAGTATAGCGTGTGAAAGTTCTTCACTCGTTTATGCAAGTGACATATCTAAAAGTGCGTTAGATATCGCGAAAAAAAATGCAAAGAAGAACAATGTTAAAATAAAATTTATTGAATCAGATATTTTTAAAAATTTTAAAAAAGAAAAATTTGATTTAATAATTTCAAATCCTCCGTATATTCCTTCATCTGAAATTATGACACTTGAAGATGAGGTAAAAAAATATGATCCAATCATTTCTTTAGATGGAGGAGAAGATGGATTGTTTTTTTACAAAGAATTAGCTGAAAATAGTGATAAGTATTTAAATACTAATGGAATTTTAATTTTAGAAATAGGATATAATCAAGCTGATAGTGTAAAAAAAATGTTGCAAAAAAAATTTAAAAATATTAAAATAAAAAAAGATTACGAAGGTAATAATAGAATAATTGTTGCACATAAAAAGGATTAAGAAAAATGATAGAAAAAACAATAAATTTTAAAAAACGTTTTGATGAACTAACAGAATTAATTTCTAAACCTGAAATTATAGCAGATCAAAAGCAATGGAAAAAACTAGTTAAAGAAAGAGCTGGGTTAGAGGAAATAGTTGAAGCACATGAAAAATTAGTTAAAATTAACGAAGAATTAGATAATATTCATGCAGTTTTGGAAAATGAAAAAGACAAAGAGATGATTGACCTTTTTAAATCAGAAGAAAAAATTTGTCATGAAAATATTGAGAAATTAGAAGAAGAAATTAAAATATTATTACTTCCAAAAGATGAAAACGATGATAATAACGTAATAATAGAAATAAGGCCCGGCGTTGGAGGAGAAGAATCAGCACTTTTTGCAGGGGTGCTTATGAAAATGTATACAAGATATGCTGAAAGAAATCACTGGAAAGTTGAGATTGCAGACTTGAGTGAAACTGAAATAGGTGGAGTGAAAGAATGCTCCTTTATAATTAGCGGTAAAGGAGCCTATTCTAAATTAAAATATGAAAGTGGTGTTCATAGAGTTCAAAGAGTACCGGAAACTGAATCTCAAGGAAGAGTGCATACATCAACAGCAACAGTAGCCGTTTTGCCAGAAATTGAAGAAGTTGATTTTGAAATTTTGGACAAGGATATAAGAATAGATACATACAGAAGTAGTGGGGCTGGTGGGCAACATGTTAATAAAACAGATTCAGCAATTAGAATAACACACATTCCAACTGGCATAGTTGTTGCTTGTCAAGACGAGAGATCACAATTAAAAAATAAAGAAAGAGCATTTCAAATATTAAAATCAAAATTATATGATTATTACAAAGGCCAAATTGACAAAGAATATAAAGAAAACAGAAAAAATCAAATTGGTAATGCAGAAAGATGCGAAAGAATAAGAACATATAATTATCCACAAGGAAGAGTGACTGATCATAGAATTAATTTTACAATTTATTCATTGGATACATTTTTAGACGGAGATATTGAAGAAATGATTTCAAATTTAACTTTAGCAGATCAAAAAGAAAGGCTAGAAAAAGCAATTAATAGTTGATTTTTAATAAAAAAATTGTTAAAATAAAATTATATGGGAAATAAGATTGATAATAACCAGCAATCCTTAAAAGAAGTTGTTAATTTTGATAACGATTTTTTTGATGAAAATGAATTTTATAAAACGCAACAAAACGATTTGATAATAGAAAATTTACTTATTGGAGAATTTGATGATGAAGGAAGATATAAAATAAGTAAAGAATTTTTAATTGAATTAATAAAGATAAAAAAACTTATTTTAAACAATGATAAAAATAATTTAATATTAAAAGCTAATTTGGAAAAATTTGAATTAAATTTTATTCTAGAAATGCAAGAAGAAAGTATTGAAGTTAGTTTGGCAATATTAAAATTTATTGAAACTGTTAATAGTTATGATAATGTTAAAAAAAATATTAATTCTGTGATTGCAAAATACAAAGATGATAATGATTCTTATTTTTTTGATAAAGTTTGCAAAGTTTTTAATATACATTCCGGTGAAAATTCAGATGATGAAGCTATAGATCAAGAAGTTTTATATAAGATATTGAATAGATTAAAAGAGTTAGAATTTTTAAGAAATAATAGAATCGATGAACTTGATTTTATATCGAACACATATATAGACAAAATTTTAAGAATATTGAAATTAAGTTCAGATAAAAATGCTAAAAAGCTTTTGAAAATATATTCAAAAATGTTAGTGTCAATAGAAGATAAAATGGGGCAAAGCAATTATTTTATTTTGGCAAAAAAATTATTAGATAAATTATTAAAAGACGAAATGCCTATATTAAAGAAAATAAAGCTTTATAATAATATAAACAACGTTAAACAAGAGTATGTTTCTAATTATAAAAATATGCATGAAAAGTTATTACAAAAATATAAGGAAAGTAACAAAATTAAAGTAAAAGAAGATTTAAACAACAACCCAAAAACAAATTTAGTAAAAAATTCTAAATCAGCTAGTAAACCTAAAAAGATAGTTAAAAAGGAGGCTATTAAAGTCAATCAGGCAAAAATAGACAAGAAAAAAGCGTCTGCTGTATATCAAAGATTGACTTCTGTTTCTAAGTCAAGTAACGAATCCAATAAAACATCACCTACGCAAGGCGAAAATGTTAATACTTTAAAAATGGTAAACATGCCGGAACTTCAAAAAATGGCAAATGAAGATAAAAATTATAAATATGTTAAAGACAATAATTTTAATACTTTAAAAATGGTAAACATGCCGGAACTTCAAAAAATGGCAAATAATTGTGTTGAAAATAAAGATATTATAACAAAAAATCAGACCACTCGGCATATATGTGTCTTAAATGAAAAAACTCTAACAATTGAATAGTAAATTTAATTTAAATAATATTTTTATATAAATTTTTTATAAAAAAAAACGCCAAAGGCGTTTTTTATTATAAATAATTATTCTTTAACTGGATTATTACCTAATATTTCTTTATATGCCTTAGTGCAATAAAAAGGGGTAACATTCTGAGATTTGCAAGCTTTTATACAAAACTCTAGGTCTGATGCTTCGACTGCTATAAGACTTTTTGCAACTTCTTTAATTAATTTTGGTACATCTTCTATTGTTGGTTTTCTAAAAATTTGAATCAATCCTTCCCAATTAATCTTACATAAACCATTAACTTCGTACAGACATAAATGTGTAAGCATGTATTCCAAGGTTACAGATTCTTTAACAATATCGGTATTCCTTATTTCAATTAAATAATTTTCACTAGTAGCCTGATCTTTTTTGTTAAGGAACTCTCCTATTTCAATTTTTATATTGCCATTTAAAAATGTTTTTTTATCTGCCATATTAATCTCCTTATTTTTTTAATAATTATATTACACAGTTTTTTATTTGTCAATAATCTTTTAAAAAAATTAAACGTTTTCATAGTTTAAATAAAATTTTTTTATTGATTTTTTCTTATATTAATGATATAATACAATATATTAAAAATTAGGGGTTGTTATGAAAATCTTTTTGGGAAGTTTTTTAAATGATTGGTGGGATAGTATATCTAAGTTTTTTAAAAGCTTGGATACTACTTTAGTTGCTTTAATAATATTTGGGCTTTCGTTATTATGTTTGTTGTCACTTATTAGATTTATTAAACCTATGTATAGAGTTGATAAAGATAAAATCAGGATAATGCCATTAATATTTTGTGTTTTATTTGGTGGATTAACTGCATTAGTTGTGTGTGCAACATATGCTTAAATTTGTTTGTAAAAATTTTAAAATTATTATATACTTAATAAGTTAAGGAGAATTTAATGAAATTTTTAGGATTAATTCCAGATTGGATTGCAGTTTCTTTCCCAATAATAAGATATGTTTTTATGTTTTTAATTGCAGCAGCTGCGATAACATTAATAGTGACAACTTTAATGCAAAATAGTCAAGAGGGTGGTAGCAATGTTATAACTGGGGCGCAAGAGAGTTTTTATTCTCAAAATAAGGGGAAGACTAAAGAAAGTATTTTAAAAAAAATAACAATAGCTATGGTTTCAATAATTTTTATCTTAATTGTATTGTTTTTTGTAACTATAATTATTGAAAATGCCTTTTAATAAAAGTATTTTGAAATAAAAATAAAATATGATAAAATTTTGCTTATGAGTATTTGTGAGCAAATTTTTTTTGAATTAAAAAATAATAATATAAAATATACAAATTATAGTCAATTATTAAAGAAATTAAGTTTAAAATTAAATATTAGTGTTGAAAATATTGCAAAAAGTATTAATAAAATGTTGCAATCTGGAGATTTAATTGAAAACCATAAACATCAGGTTGTTATATCCGAATCTGTTGGAATTTTTAAAGGAAAAGTTAACGGAAATTCTAAAGGATTTGCTTTTATAACACCAATTAATAAAGGGAGAAGTGGATTTGAGACTAAAAAAGGAGAATTAGAAGATGTTTTTGTTCCAGCAAGTATGTTGTTGGGGGCTTTAGATGGAGATGTTGTTTTATATAGGTTAGAGGGGAAAGATAACGGAAGTGTTGTTAAAATTTTAAAAAAAGCTAATCAAAAAATTGTGGGAAAAATTGCAAAAAATATAAAACTAAAAAACAAGTCAATTGATGATGAAAATTTTTATTTGATTCCTGATAATAATAAAATTAGCAAAACTATTTTAATACCCAAAAGAGATATCAATGGAGCAAATGTTGGAGATAATGTTATGGTCCAAATAACTTATCAACCTGAAGATAATTCAAATAATATTGTAGTTGGAAAAGTTGTTGAAATAATTAATGGCAACGACATTGAAAAAGGTGTTTTATCAATTTTATGTGAAAATCAAATACCTTATAAATTTCCAAATAAAGTTATTAAAGAAGCGAATGAATTAAAAAACGATATTGAAAATGAAAGAAAAAAAAGGGTTGATTTAACAAAGGAATTGATTATAACTATTGATGGTGCCGATGCAAAAGATTTAGATGATGCAGTTAGTTTAAAAAAAATTGATGATAAGTTTATATTAGGTGTTCATATTGCCGATGTGGGGCATTTCGTTAAATATAAATCAGAAATTGATATAGAAGCATATTTTAGAGGAACAAGTGTTTATATCCCTGGAAGGGTTTATCCAATGCTTCCTGAAAAATTATCAAACAATCTTTGTTCTTTAAATCCAAATGAAGAAAAGTTAACATTATCAGTTGAGATGGTTATAGATTCTTACGGAGAAGTTATTGATTACAAAATTTTTGAAAGTATAATAAAAAGTTCAAAAAGAATGACCTATGACGAAGTGCAAAATATAATAGAAAATAAAAATTCTGATTCTATTATAAAAAATAATAAAATTTTAGATTCTAATGACATAAAAAAAATATTAGAAATAAATAATGAAGATAATAAAGAAATCAACAATATGATTTTTTTAATGAAAGAATTAAGTGAAATATTAAGTTTAAAAATGAAAAAAAATGGTGCTTTAAATTTAGAAATGCCAGAAACTTATTTTGAAATAGAAGGAAATGAAGTTTTAAATGTAAAAAAACTTGAAAGAAAAAATTCTCATATTATAATTGAAAATTTCATGATTTTAGCAAATAAAACTATTGCAGAAGTTTTTTGCAAACTGGAAATTCCTTTTGTTTACAGAATTCACGGAGAACCTTCAAAAGTTAGAATTCAAGAAGTCATCAATGTACTTAACAGTTTTGGATTAAAAATATCAAATACAGGGAGAATAACATCTTTATATATTCAAAATATTTTAAATCAAATAAAGAACACAAAATATTCCGAAACGGGAAGTAAAATAATATTACGAGCTTTAGAAAAGGCAATTTATAATGAGGAATGTTTAGGACATTTTGGCCTAGCACTTGAATATTATTGTCATTTTACTTCACCAATAAGAAGATATCCAGATTTAACAATTCATAGAATAATTAAGGAAGCTTTAAAATATTGTCAAAATCACATATTAACAAGTGTTCAATCAAAACAAAAAATACTAAAAAATTTTAAAAACAATTATGAATTAGAAGAATTTGTCATAAATTCATCTCTACAGTCAAGTGAACGTGAAAGGAAAGCGGACGAAGCAGAAAGAGCAGCAGATGATTTATTTAAAGCTAAATATATGGAAAACAAAATAGGACAAAATTTTAAAGGCACAATATCCGGAGTGTCAAGTTTTGGTATTTTTGTTGAATTGGAAAATACAGTTGAAGGGTTGATAAAGATAGAAACTTTACCAGCTGATGATTATATTTATGACAAAATGAAATTTGTTTTAAAAGGAAAGAAAAGAAAATTTATTATTGGACAAGTAATTAAAGTTAAAGTTATTTCTGTTAATGTTAAGGAGAGAAAAATAGAATTTTTATTTTGTGAATAAGATAAATTTTATTATAAGTATTGATTTTTTTTAAAAATATTGATATAATAGGAGAGGAAATGAAAACAATAACTAATAACAAAAAAGCATATTATGATTATTTCATTTCAGATAATCTTGAGGCAGGCATAGTTTTATTAGGCAGCGAAGTTAAATCAATAAGAGATGGTGGAATAAGTTTAAATGAAAGTTATATTAAAATTATTGGAAACGAATTGTTTTTGATTAATTGTTATATAAAGCCATTTAAAAATTCATCTAGTTATGCTCCAGATGTTAAGAGAACAAGAAAACTCCTTTTAAAAAGCATTGAAATAAAAAAAATAAAACAAAAAATTTGCGAAAAGGGGTTGACAATTGTGCCACTTAAGGTATACTTTAAAGGAAACCTTGTTAAAGTTGAAATTGGAGTTGGAAAAGGTAAAAAATTATATGATAAAAGAGATTCTTTGAAAAGAAAATCTATTGATCGTCAAATAAAAAACTTAAGCAAAACTTCATTTTAGCAAAGTAGCAAACAAGGGGGCGTAAATGGTTTCGACGGGAAATGTTTTGAAAGGCGTACAGCATGTGGTAGTCGGTTACCTAAAAACGAAACAAAAATAAACGCAGAAAATAAAAATTTAGCTGTTGCTGCATAAATTAGCAACTGTCCAAACTGAATTTCTCATCGTTTAGTTTAGGGCAACAAATAGATGAGGTAACTGTTGTAATATTTTCTCAATATTACAAGAGAATAGAAAGAGAATAGTTTAATGTATTTTGTTTGTTTAATATATTAAGCGAAGAAAAAAAACAAACTAAACATGTAGAACAACCTTAAAAACTTTTTCGGACGTGGGTTCAACTCCCACCGTCTCCACCAAAAAAATAAAAGAGAGGTAATATATGATTTTCTTAGGTTTTGTTAATGCATTTTTACAAGTATTAGCTATTATAGGAATAATATTAGTTGGAGGTTTTGTTATATTTTTCTTGGGAGATCTAGTTCTTTCAGTTTTAGATCCTAATTATGTTCGTTTTGGGAAAAGAAAAAAGAAAGAGGAAGACGAAAATGAAACAAAACAAATAACAGGGCCAAATGGAGATACAAAAGAGTTGGGTTATGATTCAAAAGAGTTTACATTTGATGATGAAGACATAGCAGAGCCTGTTGTTAGTTCGGAAAATGAACCAATTGTAGAAAATGATTTTTTCAAAGACGAAAACGAAAACATAATAGAAACTATGCCAGTAGAAACAGAAAATATTGTAGATAAAGATATACAAGAAAAAAGTGAAGATGCTTTTGAAGATGAAAATGATAGTATCAGCACAAGTGAAGATAAAGAAAAAGAAGACAATAGCGAAGTTGTTGAAGAAAATGATTCAGAAACCAATGCTTTTGTTGAAGAAGAAAACAATAACGAAGAATATGATGAATTATTAGAAGAAGAAAAAATGTATAGAGAAAATTTACTTAAAGAGATTGAAGAAAGGAAAAAGAATACAGAACAAAAAGAGGCTGATGATTATGAAAAAATATTCTTCGATGATGATGATATTAATGTATTCTTTGATGAACCAATTGAAGGGCAAGAAGAATTGTCGTTAACACAATTAAACAATAAAGAAAACGAAAATTATGATGTTGTTGAAGAAGATACTTATGAAACAACTGAAGATACAAACAAAGAAGATAAACAACAAATAAATGAAGAAATAATAGAAAAAGTTGATGAAACTAATGAAAACGAAATAGATGAAAAAACAAGAGATCTTGAAAATAAGATAGCAGATTTACAAGCAAAAAATGAAGAATTAGAAAAGAAATTAGAAGAAAATCAAATAACAAATTTACAAAACATAGAATTAAAAGAATATGAAGATAGATTACAAGTTTTAAAAGAAAGATTAAATGAAAATGAAAAAGATTTACGAAAAGTAAAAAAAGAATATATACCTTTAAGAAAAGTTTATAAAACATTAGAAAGCGACGAGAGAAAACTCAGAAGAAAAGAAGCTCTTGTTGCAAAACAAAAAGTTGTTTTATATGGTGTAAATAATATTGCGGATATCGATGAAGAGAAAGCTAAAAAACTATCCGAAGAATTGGATTTATTAGAAGGCTTAAAATTATCGGTTAAACATTGTGAAGAAGTCATTGAAGCAAATAAAGAAAGATTCCCAATACTTGAAAATACTTATAATATATTAATGAATAGTAATCAAATGTTAAAAGATGATATAAAAGAAACAGAAGAAAAAATTGCTAAAATAAAACAAGATCAAGATTAAAAAAACATGATTATCATGTTTTTTTTTATTTGCAAAATTTAAAATAAAATGTAATAATATTTTTATGACAAGATTTTTTACAAAATTAAACAAAATATCTTTATTAAAAAAGAAAAATGTTAAAATAGGATTAGCTTTTGGTGGCGGAGGCGCAAGAGGATTTGCACATTTAGGTGCAATTAAAGCATTTGAAGAATATGGTCTAAAATTTGATTATGTTGCAGGAACAAGTGCTGGATCTTTGGTTGGCGCTTTTTATTGCAATAATTGGACATTTGAACAAATGTATAATTTTGCAAAAAATTTTAAAGAAAAAGACATTAGAAAATCAAAAATACCTTTTATGCCATCTTCAACTGAAGGATTAGAAAATATTATAATAAATGAAATAGGAAATATAGATATAAAAGATTGTGCAAAACCTCTTGCAATAGTTGCTGTTGATATTTTGTCTACCAACGAATGTGTTATAACTAAGGGAAATTTAGCAAAAGCCGTTGCAGGAAGTTGCGCTGTCCCAACAGTTTTTCAACCAGTTGAATTTGAGGGGAAGCTTTTATTTGATGGAGGATTACAAAATACATTACCTTCAAATGTTCCAAAATTGTTTGGTTGTGATTATGTAGTAGCTGTAGATGTTAATCCTTCAAGAAATTATGGAGCAAAATCATCAAAATATTTTGATGTATTAGGAGCAACTGTTAGAATTTTAATGAAAAAAAATGCAGAAAATGGATATAAGTATGGGGATGTTGTCATACAGCCTGAAACAAAAAGATTTAAGTCAACAAAAATGGAGGGATTTGAAGATATGATAGAAGAGGGATATAAAGCAACTATTGACAAAATGCCCGAAATTTTAACTTTATTTAATAAAAAACCATTATCAAAAAGAGTGAAACAAAAATTTAAACATGATGTTGAAATTATTTAGCAATATAAAATTTGAAATACTGTGTAAAATAACGCATTTTCTTGAGTCATTTTACCATTTTTAACCATAAAATCAATGTCTTCAAGAGCAAATAAAATGTTTTTAAGTTGTATTTTTGAAAAATATTTAGATTGTTGTTTAGCTTTTATAATAGCATATTCTTTCACATCAAATAATTTTGATAATTCAGTTGTTGAAAGATCTGACAATCCAGAATGTATTATTCTTCTAAAATGATTTAGAAGCATTGCAAAAATGTTTTGTAATGGTTCTTTTTTTTGAATTAATTCTGATAATATCTTTAAAGATTTTGTTGCATTTTTGTTTCCTAAATTCTCACTTAATTCAAAAATTTGATATTCATGATCTTCATCAACAATATTTTTTAAATCATTTATTGTTAATAAATTTTCATTATTAAAAGCCATCAATTTTTTTAATTCCATATTAATTTTGGTCATGTTAAATGAACATAATTCAATTAAAGTTTTGACTATTTCATCAGAAAAATTTAAATTTTGTTTTTGTGTTTCATATTTAATATATTTAAATATAATGTCAAAATTTTGCTTGCCACAATCGACACTCTCTACATCTTTTAAAAATTTCCAATTATCGTTATAAACTATTATAATAGTCGTTTGATCTGGAATATTTTGTATAATTTTTTTTATATTTTTTTTATCGTTTTCTGTTAGTTTGTTTATATGTTTTAAAATAACCAGTCTTCGATCTGCACCGATAGGCAAAGATTGTATAGCCTCATCTAAAAAATTAATATTAAAATTTTCATCTGTTATAATTATTTTATTAAAATCTGGATATTCTTTTATGCAAGCATTTGATATGTGTTTAATAGCACTATCAATAACAAAAATATCATCGCCTTTTATAAGATATAGATTTTTAATTTGAGATTTTAAATTGTTTACTAATTCTATAAATTTCATATTTTTTTCCTTTTAAATTCAAAATATTTGCGTTAAGCCAAGAATTAAAGAGCTAACAGAAACTAACGATATTAATATTATAATTTTTGACTTATTTTTAACTAAAAATAATTTACTACAGACAAACATAAAACAAAAGAACACAATAAAAACTGCAAAAGCAAATTTAAATTGTGGAATAATGCTCCAGGTCAGTGAAGAAACGAATTTTGCACATATATTAATAAATTCTAATATTAATCCAGAAAACCACAGTAAATTTCCAAAGAAATTACTTATAAATAATAATGGCAATGAAATAAAAACTAAAATGAATGCTACTGTAAATATAGGAATTACTAATAAATTAATAAAAATGGATAAAAAAGAGATTCCATCAAAAGTATTTATTAATATCGGTAAAATTAATAGTTGTGTCGAAATAGAAATAGATAGAGGCGACGCTAAAAATTTAGGTATTCTAATCTTTTTGATTGGTTTTCTGATTAAATTATAAATATCTTTATAAAATATTGCAATACCTATCACACAACCAAAGCTTAGTTGAAATCCAACATCAAAAGCATAAAGTGGTTTTGTTAATAATATGATTAAGCCAGCAAGACCAATCGAACTTAATGAATCATACCTTTTTCCAAAAGAAGATGCCAATAAAAGACATATACTCATTATAGTTGCTCTCACTATTGAAGGCGAAAATGAACATATGTAACAATATAATAGAAGTATAAAAGATATAATTATTAATGTAATAATATTTTTTACCTTAAGTTTTTTTAAAATAAATGTTAAAAAAGAAACAAGAATTCCAACATGAAGACCGGATATTGCTAGTATATGAGAAATTCCACTTGTTCTATAGTCATATTTAGTTTGATAATCAATTTCAGATTTATCTCCAAAAATCATAGCATAAGCAATATGTGCATGATCTTCTGACATATTTTTTAACAGGTTATTTTTAACTTGCATTTGAAATTTATTAATAATATTTGGGGAAAAATTTGTTATTGTTATTTCGCTATCAGAATTCTTATATGCTGCGCTGTAGCAATTATATTTGTAAAAGGTAGATTGAATTTTTTGATCTTCCGTTAAAGCAGTTATACGATATATATCTGCTTTAAATTCGATTTCATGCCCAGTTGATAAATAAGGAGATCCGTATAATGTTAAATAAACATTATATGGTAAAGATTTATTATTTATTTTTACGTTTTCTAAAATAATATATTGTCTCGTTCCATATCTAGAACTATTTTCAGACACTCTACCTGAAACAAAAGAATCATACTGAACATTTTGGGTATTTGTAAAAGCAGACATTTCAAGTGTATAAAGACCTATGCCGAGAACGATAAAAAAGAAAATTATTAAAAATGTTTTAATTTTATTTTGCAATATGCATGAACATAATGTTGTTATTAAAATAACACAGAATATGGTTATAATTAAATAGTTGCTTAAAAATATGTACTTAGCAAATAATATTGATCCAAGTAAAGCAATAAAACAATAAAATAGTGGTCTAAAATTAATTATTTTTTTCATTTGATTAAAATTTTTTAAAAAAGTATTGTATTTTTTTATTTTTAATGATAAAATAGTTATTATTAAAAATAAATGGAGATTGATATGATAAACTTTATGATTAATGCCGTTGATTTTAGCTCATTTTTAATTAGAATTCAAAAAACTCATGTTATGATTGGATTAATACTTGCAACGATTGGTTTTGCAACAATTTTATTAGCAAGACGTATTGCATCTGTTGCAAGGAAAGAAGAAAATAAAAAATATCCAGTTGAAAACAATAATAAAGTTTATATAACAATAAAAGCCTTTGGTTTAGTGATGCTTTTAGTTGCTTTAATTATAATGGTTTTTGAATAATAAACAAAATAAAAACTCGTGATTACGAGTTTTTTTATTAAAATTGTTGACATTTATAATTATTTTATGTATATTAATCTTGTCTATTTGGTGGACATATTTTTTTGTGGAAAGATAGCCCCTAACTGTGAATTTATATGTTTACACTTAGAAAGTTTTGAGATTTGCGCGAACACTTTTCAAAGCGAATAAATTATTAAGGAGAAAATCATGAAAACTTATATGGCTAATCAAAATAATATTGAAAGAAAATGGTATGTAATTGATGGAGAAGGAATTCCTTTTGGTAGACTTGCAAGTCAAGTTGCTTACATTTTAAGAGGAAAAAATAAGCCTATTTTCACACCAAATGTAGACACAGGAGATTATGTTATAATTATAAACTCAGATAAAGTTGTTTTGACAGGTAAAAAATTAACACAAAAATATTTTAAAACTTATTCAGGATATCAAAGTGGATTAAAAGAAACTCAATTTAAAAAAATGATGGAAGAAAAATCTGATGTTGCATTATTAAGAGCAATTAAAGGTATGCTTCCTAAAAACGCATTAGGTAGAAAGATGGTAAAAAAGGTGAAAATTTATAAAGGCGTTGAACATCCACATGACGCTCAACATCCAGAACTTATCACAATCAAGGGAGGAAGAAAATAATGGCTGAAACAAAAAAAGTAAAAGCAACAACAAAAATTAAAAATAATGTTTTTTTAGGAACAGGAAGAAGGAAAAAAGCGATTGCTAGAGTTCGTTTAGTTCCAAACGGAAACGGCAAAATAATAATAAATAGAAAACCAATTGACGACTATTTTGAATTGGATACTATGAAATTAATAGTTAAACAACCTTTAGTTTTAACAAATACAGAAAATAAGTATGATATTTATGTTAATGTTTTGGGTGGTGGTTATACAGGACAAGCTGGAGCAATTAAACATGGAATATCAAGAGCGCTTATAAAAGCTGAAGAAAATTTAAAAACAGAAATTAAAAAAGCAGGATTTTTATCTCGTGATCCAAGAATGAAAGAAAGAAAAAAATACGGACTTAAAAAAGCAAGAAAAGCTCCACAGTTTAGCAAAAGATAATTATCATCTTATTGTATTAATAAAAAAAACTATGTGTTTGCATAGTTTTTTTTTAATATATAACTTTTTTTAGATATAGTCCTTCTGGTTGCATTGTTTTACCTGCAAAAATTCTATTTTTTTTATCTAAAATATTTTTTATGTCAATCGGTTGTATTTTTTTTAGTCCAACGTTAACTAAAGATCCGACTATTATTCTAACCATATTATATAAAAAACCATTTCCAGAAATCTCAAAAATTATCTCATTATTTTTTATTGAATATATTTTTATATATTTTATTGTTCTTATATGATTAGCTGTGGCAGTTTTAGATGAACAAAATGATGAGAAATCATGTTCTCCAACTAAGTATTTTGAGGCTTCTTTCATTAATGGCATGCAAAGTTTAGAGTTAATTTTTCCGCATAAATTATTATTTAATGGATTTTTACCTATTTGTAAATGATATTCGTAAACTTTTTCTTTAACATCATATCTTGCATGAAAATTATTGTTAACCAAAGTTGCATTTGTAATATAAATATCTTCTGGAAGATTAGCATTTAAAGCATTAATGAAACTTGTTTTTATTAATTTTCCTTTTTTTAAAAAATTATTTATTTTAAATGAGTTTGTTTCAAAATGAGCAGTTTGTCCTATCGCATGGACTTTTGCATCTGTTCTTCCACTGCCATAAATTTTTATATTATCGTCCAACAAAAAACTTAAAGATTTTTCCAACTCTCCTTGTATGCTTCTGCCATTAATTTGTTTTTGCCAACCAATAAAATTTGTTCCATTATATTGTAAAGTTAATAATATTTTCACACTAAATTTTTCCTAAATCACCATAAATATAATAAAGAGGTCCTACATAACTACAACGACTAAAATATTCTATATTATCTTCTGTTAAAATTAAACCGTTGTTGCTAGCTTTTACTGAAGCATAATGAATAAAATCAATTAAAGAAATTGTATCTTCCTTATAAAAAAAATCAATAGATAAAATTTTCTTTACTTCATCATTCATTTCCATTCTTAATAAATCAGGATAATTTTTTCCTTTTTCTTTAAACCATGTACCTTTCACTATTAATGATGAAATAATAGACTTTATTAATTTATTTTCATCGATTAAACTTATATAAAAATTTTTATCAATTTTAGGTGTCAATAGTAATCCTATTGAAGTCATTAAAAATTTTGCATATGATGGAACATTAGAATCGTTTGTTAGAATGGTTGTTAAACCTGCAGTAGCTAAACCAAGACTTAAAGCAGATAATATGCTTGTTTTTACCATTGTTTTTGTATTTCTTTTTTTAATCTGTAATAAATAAGCAATTATATAATCAGAAAGTAAGGCATCTTTTTCTGAAAACGACAATTCATAAATATCTTGATATTCTTCATCATCAAAATTGTTTTCCATATTTTCTCCTAATTAAAATTATAATAATATTTTTAAGAATGTCAATATATATAAATTTTAAAATTGTTTATTTTTATTTGTAATGTTTATTTTTTTTTAAAAAAAATTATAAAATTATATAAAAATTTGTGCATTTTTATGTTTTTTTTTAATAAAGTATGTTTTTTTTATATTTTTTGGTAAAATAAAAAAAAAGGGGGAATAATGCAAAATAATA
>CALWKK010000004.1 GCA_944381245.1 uncultured Clostridia bacterium | reverse complement strand
ATACTTAATTAATTTTTATTTTTATTATAATATAATACTATGATAGATAATAATAAACAAACTGAAACATTAGTTATAGAAAAAGAAATAGAAAAAAAAAATATTGAAACAGATCATGCAGAAAACAAAAAACAATCTGCAAAAAATTATTTATTCAAAAAAAATATTAATGATACAATAATTAATGAAGAAAATAAAACAAAAATAGAAAAAAAAATAAAACCAAAAATACAATTTGAAGCAACCAAAGTTTTTTATAACAATAATTTTGAAAACGAAAAAACAGAACAAACAAAAATTAAAAATGATAACAATAATTTTACTAAAAATAATACTAATATTGAAAAAAACACAATTTTATCTGAAAATATTAAAACTGAAGAAAAAATAAATACAATAAATGAAATTAGCCAAATTGAAAATAAAATAAGTTATAAAATAAAAGAAAATAATCCAATTTTAAAAACAAATAATAAAAATAAATTTAATATTGAAAATAGTAACCAAACTAATAAAAAAGCAACTTTTAAAACTAGATTAAAAATAATTTTTTTTGGGTCTCTTGCCGTATTAGCTTGTATGATAGGTTGGACTATTGGTAATTCAATAGAAATAAAAACTTTAACAAGTGAATTAGAAAAAGCGAATAAAATATATTCAGTTAATGTGGTCAGTCATATAAGTAATATATCAAAAGCTGACGATTTAACCAATGAAGATAGCATATTTGATTTAGAAAAACTTTCGCAAGCTGGAATTGTTCCTTTAACTCCAACAGAAAAAGATTCTATTCCTTATAGCGTTAAAAGTAATTGGTTTGATAGACTTTGCAATTGGTTGTCTTCTTTATTTAATTAACATATATTTATAATGTCACTAATAAACTATTTATAGGAGTTTGAAGTGACAAATAAATTTAATTTAAAAAATTTTAACAAAAGAATTTTAATCTTTTTTATTTGTTTGATAGTCTTATTTAGTGCAGTAATTACAAGATTATTATATTTACAAGTTTTCAAAGGTGGTATTTTACAAGCTAAAGCAAGTCAACAATGGACTCGAGATTTACCGATAGCAGCTGAAAGAGGTGGTATTTATGATACTAACGGTTCGGCATTAGCTGTTTCGTACACAACTTATGATATTTATGTTAGATCGCGAGAAATTAAAAATTATGAAGAAGTTGCTCAAACACTTTCAACAAAATTAAATTTAGATTATATCAGTACCTTACAAAAAGTTAAAAATAATTCAGTAAGTGAAGTGTTAATAAAAATGCAAGTTGATAAAGAAACAGCTATAGAAATATACAATAAAAATTATAGTGGTGTTTATTTATCTGAAAATGTAAGTAGATATTATCCATATGGAAATTTATTAACACAAATTTTAGGTTTCACAACAATTGACAATATTGGACAAGCCGGAATTGAAGCTTATTATAATGAAATATTATCAGGAAAAAAAGGTTTTTCTTTAGTTCAAAGTGATTTACAAGGTAAAGAATTATATAATAGTTTAAATACTTTTATACCATCAATACCAGGATTAAATATAAACTTAACCATTGATGCCAACATTCAATTAAAGGTTGAGCAAACACTTGAAAAATTAATGATAGAACAAAAAGCCAAAAATGCAACTGCAATTGTTATGGATCCAAAAACTGGAAAAATATTAGCAATGTCAACAAAGCCAAGTTTTGATTTAAATAATGTTCCAAGAGATGATGTTGAAAGTATGCTAGAACAAATGAAAAATCAAGCAATAGTAGATGTTTATGAACCAGGTTCAACATTTAAAATATTGACAATGGCTACAGCCTTAGAAACAAACAATGCTCAATTAGATAATAGTTTTTATTGTCCAGGTTACACAATAATTGACGGCCAAAAAATTAAATGTTGGAAATCAGTAGGACACGGTAGTCAAAATTTAACCGATGGATTATGTAACTCATGTAACTGTGTATTTACACAACTGGCATTAAGAATAGGACTTGACGATTTTTATCAATATTTTGATTTGTTTGGATTGGGAAATAAAACTGGAATTGAATTTTTAGGAGAATCCGGTGGAATAGTAATGAACAAAGAAAACGTTAAAACGGTTGATCTTGCAAGAATGGGATTTGGTCAAGCAATAGCCGTAACCCCATTACAATTAATAACAGCAATTTCTGCTTGTGTTAATGGAGGATATCTTTTAAAACCATATTTAGTTGAATCAATAACAAACAACGATGGAACAATAATTGTAAATAATGAAAAAGAAGTTGTCAGACAAGTTATTTCAAGCGAAACTTCTGAAATAATTTGTAAAATGTTAGAAGAAGTTGTATCTAAAACTGGTAAATATACCTTTGTTGAAGGATATGAAATAGGCGGAAAAACAGGAACAACTCAAAAATATGAAGATGGTAAAATATCAGGCAAATATATTTCAAGTTTTATTGGAACATATCCTGCTTCAGATCCAGATTATATTGTATTAATAATGGTGGATGAACCAGGAACAGGTGCTTATTATGGTAGTGTTGTTGCTTCTCCTTATGCAAAAGAAATATTTAGTTCTATTTTTGAATACAAAAACATTGAGAAAGATAATAAAGATATTATAACTGAATGTAATATTGAATTACCTAATTTAATTGGTATGACTCTTACAGAAGCATGTTTAACACTTTCAAAATTAGGTTTAACTTATGAAATACAAGGCGAAGGAACACACATTGTTGGACAATTACCATCTCCTGGAACAATGGTATGTAAAAATCAATCAATATATTTAATAACTAATTCTGAATAAAAAAACTACTTTAATAAAGTAGTTTTTTAATTAATCATTCTCACAGGTAAAATTAAAAACTTATATGAATTATCTTCAACTGGAGTTATTACACAAGGATTTGTGGATAAATTAAAATTTAATTTAATAAATTCATCTGTAACATTTCTACAACTTTCGGTAAAATATCTTGCATTAAAAGCAATTTTTAAATCTTTTCCTTTAAAGGATAAATTTACTTTTTCTAAAATATTTCCTAAATCAGAATTTGAGTTAATAATCATAAAATTTTCATTTATATCAAACTTAACTAAATTATTTTGTCCAATTTTAGATAATAACGATGCTCTTTCTAAAGCATCTTCAAATTGATTTCTATTAATAATTATTGAAGTTTCAAATGTGTCAGGAATAATTTGTTTATAATTTAAAAATTCACCTTCTAACAACCTACTAATTATTTTAGTTTCGTTTAAATCAACCATTATAAAATTTTTTTGTACATAAATATTTATAATATCATCATTATCTTCTAAAATTTTTGAAATTTCACTTAAACTTCTAGATGGAATAATAATATGTTTTTGAAGAGTAGAATGTTTTAATACCTTATTGCACAAAGCTAATCTATATCCATCTAAAGCTACTGATGTTACAATATTATTTTCTATTTCAAATAAACAACCTTTTAATATTGGTCTACTGTCATCTAATGCAACAGAAAAAATTGTTTTATTAATTAAATCTTTTAAATCGTTTTTACTTATTGCAAAATATTCATTAGAATCAATTTTATTAAAACTTGGATATTCGGAAGGATTATAACATTGTATAACACCTTCACTATCAGTATACTTAATTTTTAATTGATTATTTTCATTTAATATTAATTCAATTTTTTCTTTATTTAATTTCTTTATAAATTCAACAAAGAATTTTCCTGGAACAACGGTTTCACCTTCTATTTTAATATCTGCCTTTATTTTTTTTTCAATCGCTAATTCAGTGTCAGTTGCACTAATAATTAAACAATCATTATCTGCAATTAATTTAATTCCTTCTAATATAGGATTTGGGGAACGATTTGAAATTGCTCTTGAGACTTTTATAACTGCTTCACTTAAATCTAATCCATCACAAACTATATGCATATTTTTCTCCTTACTTATTATATATTTAAAAATATAAAAAATAAAAAAATAAATTACAAATCATTTAATATTAATGAAATGTTTTACATTTCTTTTTTTATATTTTTTTTTATTAAATAATAATAGTATTATTAATGATTGTTGATATGTTTATAATTTTTTTTAAAACTATTTATTGTATTTAATTTTATTTTTTTAAGTAATTTTATCAATATATTGAATAAAATTTAAATTTTAAACTGTTAATAACTTGTTAATAATAAAAAAAAATTATCAACATTTCAACAGTTTTTTAAAAAAAATTTAATATTATTTATTTTGATAAAAAAAATTGATGTTGTATAATGTTTTGTATATTAGGTTATTGTGAGGTCTTTGTGAAAAAAAAATTATTTAGTTTATTATCAATAATGTTATGTTTTTGTTTCATTTTAGGTGGTTGTAATTTATTTACTGAAGATCTAAATGCAAAAAATAATTTAATAGTATTTCAATCTAATAATGTTGTAATAACAAGAGAAGAATTTATAACAGGTTATAATAATTATTATTCAACGTTTTATAATCAAAATAATAGTAATGTAGATAAAGCATTAAATGATTTGATGAAATATTTAGTATCTAAAAAATTATATCTTAGTGATGCAGAAAAATTAATTAAAGAAAATAAAATCATTTTAACTAATACAGAAAAAAATTATTTATGGTATTTAACATATAATTCATTTGTAACAAATATAGAATCATTTGAAGATGAATTTAAAGATTCAATTAATATAAACCAAGATGAAGAAAATTCTTCTGATAAAGAAGAAAAAGAACAAGAATCAAATTTTATTTACACACCATTTGACAAACAAGCAGAAATTATTTTTAATGATTTAACAAATCAGTATGAAATTTCAATAATAAAAGAAATATTAACATATAAATTTGAAAACAATGAAGAGATTTTTGAGTATAAGAAAAGCAATGAAGCTAAAGATTATGATGATTCTGATTTAGATTTATACAATATAAATTATATATTTGAAAGATTAAATAAAGAAAAATATTATAGCGATAAAGAAACATTAACAGATGAAGAAAAACAAAATAAAATAATAACAAAAGAAGCAGTTAGAAGATATGTAGAAAAGTTAAAAATAAACGAGCAAGGTAAAAATTTATCAACAGAAAGTCAAAATATATTAGAAAGAGAAATTAATAGAATATATAATATATATTATGAAAATTTACTCATTAATAAACTATATGAATATAAAACACAAGGAATTGAGGTTGATGAAGAAGATTTACTTAAATTTTATTTATCAAAAGTAAAAGCTTGTTATGATAGATATTATCAAGATCCAGATGTATTTATCGAAGAATTAACAACAACGGTTGGTTCAGCAAACTTATATGGAAATTATTCAAGTTCATCAAATAGTATAGAAGATGTTTTTTATATACCAAAAGGCGATTTAGACGAAAGTTTCTTTTATGTTACACATATAGTTATTAAATTAACAGATGTTCAAATACAAAAAATAAATGATTTAAAAGCTGAATGTGAATTAAATGGTAAAGATGAAGAATATTACAATCAAGAATTAAATAAAATAGTGCCTAATATAGGAACAGAAATAATTAATAAAATAATAGATTTAAAATATAAATTAGAAGAAAATACAATTACTGAAGAAGAATATCAAAATCAAGTATTAGAAGTAATTGAAAATAATTCATTAATGGTTGACGAAAGAGACGAAGAAGGATATATAACAGAAGATGTTATGACTGTTCAAGAAATGATAGCTAATTTATATAAAGATTTAGATCAAATATATATCAAATATTATGGAGAAGCAGGAAATTCAATAACATTAAATGGTCATGAATATAATCCAACAGAAAATGGACTGATAATTGCAGAACAAAAAGGAAATAATGATGAATTTGTTTTAAGTCAATTAGAAGTTGATTATAATAATGAAAGAGCTGATAAATTTAATGAATATATTTATAAATATAGTCAAGATACTGGAACAATTCAAATACAAACATCATATTTTGGAACAACAAGTGAAAATTGGTATTTATATGCTATGGGAACAGGAGAAACAGACAATGGATTTGTTAAAGAATTTGTTGAAGCAGCTCGTGAATTAAATAGTGCAAATAGTATAACTTCAGTTAAAACAATTTTAATGCAAAATTGGTCAACAAAAGATGGGGTCGAAACATTACAAAGTGGAAGCACGGGATTTAGTACATTAATGTATGCAGGCAAAGTAAATAATTTATTTGAATGTTTTGACAATAATAAATTTGAGTTAGAAGATTTATTAGCTGAAGAACCAATAAATAAAAAATATTATTCATTATTAAAAATGGATCAATATAGATTAGGTTTGACAATGAATAAAACATTATTTGATTTAATTTTTGAAGAATATTATGAATCAATATATGCAGAAAAAATAACAATGTATGAAGATGAAATAATGAAAAATATTGAAATATCAATAAATTATGATGTAATCAATGATATTTTAGAATAAAAATCCACCAGCTAAGCTGGTGGTTTTTCATATTACGGGTAAAACCCTACTTCAAAGGCAGCACGAAATCGTGCGTAGCCTAACATTGCCGATTGCGAATCTTAGTTATTTTTTAAAGGGGTCTATTTTTTCAAATACTGTCATTTGTTCCATCTCTTTATCTTCTTTCAATTGATTCGCAATATATTCAGCTATCGCCTTTTTATTTTTCCCTACTGTGTCTACATAATATCCTCGACACCAGAATTCTCTATTTCTATATTTAAATTTCATATTTGCATATTTTTGATATATTAAAATACTACTTTTACCCTTCAGGTATCCCATAAACCCACTCACACTTAACTTTGGTGGTATTGCTACCAACATATGTACATGGTCAGGGCACACCTCGGCTTCAATTATTTCAACTTCTTTCCATTCGCACAAACTTCTTAGAATTGCTCCTATTTCTAACCTCTTTTGTCCAAAGAATACTTTCCTTCTATACTTTGGTGCAAATACTATGTGATATTTGCAATTCCAAGAAGTGTGTGCTAAACTATTTATGTTTACTTGTTTAGACATTTTTTCTCCTTTTGTGTTTTTTATTTTTTGTTAGACTACAAACAAAAGTTTAACACAAAAGGAGAAATTTTGTTCATCGGTAAACCTAAACCGAACCCCCAGACTATCTGGGGGTTTTATATTACAAATAAAAAAAACTGATGATTCAGTTTTTTTTATTTTTTGGAAGCAAAGGATTTACAATGATGTGAATTATCTAAATTGCCTTTTGAAATTTTTATTGTTTTCATATCACAATTACAACCATCAATATTATGAACACACTTATCAACATCACAAAAAACACCTTTATTTGAACTGTTATTATTTTCCATAATCCCCCTTCTATATTATTTGTAAAATATATAAAATTATTTACATATTAAAAATTAAAGTGATATAATAATAATATGATAATAAGTGAAACAAAAATTAGTATTTTAGAAGAAATTTTTTATAAAAATAAAAAATTGTCAAATTATAATAATAATATAAAATTAATTGTCGGATTAGGGAATCCGGAAAAAAAATATGATGAAACGTATCATAATATTGGTTTTATGTTTGTTGATAATTTAGCTAAAAAACAAAACATAAAAATTAACAAAAAAGAATGTAAAAGTTTAATAGGTGAATTCAGTATTACTAAAGAACAATCTGTTGTTGACAGTCACACTGGAAAAATAGAAACAAAATCTGCTACAAAAAAAATTATTATTGCTAAGCCTCAAACATATATGAATTTAAGTGGAGAAGCAGTGGTTTTATTAATGAAAAAATATAAAATAAAAGAAGATGAAATTTTAATTGTATTAGATGATATAGATTTAGATATTGGAACATATAGGTATAGAGAAAGAGGAAGTGCTGGAACTCATAATGGTTTAAGAAATATTGTCAAAATGTTAAAATCTGAAAATTTTAAAAGAATAAGAATAGGAATAGGAAAAGACGAAAAAATAGACATAGCAAACTATGTCTTATTAAAAATTTCACACGAAAATAAAGAAAAAATTAATGAAGCAATTGAAAGATCAATAGATCATTTAATGACTCTTTTATGATTTAATTATTATTAACAATTTCTTTAATGGAAGTAACAAAAGATTTAATTTTGCCACTTTCTTTTATTTGTTCAGTGATTTTATCTCTAGCATGAATAATTGTTGTATGATCTCTTCCTCCAAAAGATTTTCCAACAACAACCAAAGGTAAATCTAACATTTCACAAGCAAGATAAATTGCAATCATTCTAGGTTCAACAATTTCTTTACTTTTTTTCTTTCCAACAATGTCAGATTTTGAAACTGAAAAATATTTACAAACAGCATCTATTATCAAATCTATATTTAAATCTTCTCTTTTTTCATCTAAATCATCTTTAAAAGCTTCTTTAGCATCTTCAATAGTTGCTGATTTTTTTCCTAACAATGTTGCATAAAAATAAACTTTTGATAGCAAACCTTCCATTTCACGTATATTTGTATCAATTTTTTCAGCTATGAAATTAATAACTTCTTCATCAATTAAGTATTTTTCAAGCTGAGCTTTTTTTCTTAAAATAGCAACTCTTGTTTCAAAGTCTGGAACTTGCATGTCTTGAATAAATCCACTTGCAAAACGTGATTTTAATCTATCGCTTAATGTTGCAATATCTTTAGGAGGTCTATCGGAAGCAATAATAATTTGTTTATTATTTTGAAATAAATCATTAAAAGTGTGAAAAAATTCCTCTTGTGTTTCATTTTTATTACTTATAAATTGAATATCATCAACCATTAAAACATCTGTAAGTCTATATTTTTCTCTAAACTTATTTATATTAAGTTCTTTTGCAGAACCATGTAAACTGTTAATATAATCATTTGTGAATTGTTCACAAGTAACATATTTAATTTTTAAATTCGGAAATTCAGAAGAAATATAATTACCTATTGCATGTAACAAATGTGTTTTACCTAAACCAACACCACCGTATATAAACAAAGGATTAAATCGCTTGCCCGGATTTTCAGCAACAGAATGAGCGGCAGCATAAACTATTTGATTGCATTTACCAACAACAAAATTATCAAAAGTGTATTGTTGATTAAAAGAATTTTGTTTTTCTTCATCTTTACTTATAATAGTTTGATTAGTATCAGGTCTATTTTTTTTAATATATTCTTTTTTTTCATTAGGATCTAAAACTTCGAATGAAACATCTTTACCAAAAATTTCGTTAATAGCTTCAGATAATTGTTCATTATGTCTTTTTAATAATTGTTTTTTTGCATACTCAGTATTAGCAGCTAAAATTAATTTTTCTGAATTTGGAAAATCAACAACTTCTAAAGGTTCGATCCATAATTCAAAGGAAACAGCGCTAACCATAATCTCAATTTTATTTAAAACGTTTTTCCATAATTCTTGTAATTCTTTCATTTTATATACCTCAAAATAAATTATAACATAAAATTTTAAAAAAGATATAAAAATTTAATATTATTATGAATAAAAAATAATTTGACAATAAAAATGTATTAATATATAATCTAAAATGCTTGTGAAAAGTAAATTTTTTTTATATTAAATAACAGGAGGAAAAATGAAAAGAACATATCAACCAAAAAAACGCCAAAGAAGTAAAGTTCATGGTTTTAGACAAAGAATGAGAACAAAAGGTGGACAAAACGTAATAAAAAGAAGAAGAAATAGAGGAAGAGCGAAATTATCAGCATAAGGAAAAAAAATGCTACCAAAAAAAAATAGATTAAAAAAAAACAAACAGTTTAATTATATATACAAACATGGCCAAACAAAACATGATAGTAAACTTTCCATGTGTTACATAAAAACTAAATATAAACCTTTTAAAATAGGATTTACAGTAAGTAAAAAAATAGGTAATAGTGTGACTAGAAGTCGAGTTAAAAGACTATTAAGAGAAGTGGTAAGAAATGAATTAAAAAATATAGATGAAAATTATAATTATATATTAATAGCTAGAGAAGGTATAGAAAAAGAAAATATAATTTCCATAAGAGAAAAACTTATTATATTGCTTAATAAAGCTGGATTATATAAAAAAGATTAACCAGAAGGAAATAATAGGTGAAAATACTTAAAAAAAATATAAACAAAATAATTAAATTGCCAATTTTAATATTGATAAAAGTATATAAAATGTATATAAGTCCTATATTACCCAACACTTGTGGTTTTATACCAACATGTTCTGATTATATGGAACAATCAATTTTAGAATTCGGTATTATTAAGGGTTTGATATTAGGGATAAAAAGAATAAGTAAATGCAGACCAGGAGGAAAATGTGGATTTGACCCAATTCCTTCAAATATCAAAGGAGATATAAAATGGCTTTTATAAACAATATAAGTAATATGATATTATCAGTACCAATAACTCAACCAACTGGAGTTTGGGAAAAAATTATTATGGCATTTCATAACGGAATACCAAATTATGCATGGGCAATTATAGTTTTTACATTAGTATTAAAAGTTGTTTTATTACCATTAGATTTTTTTAATCGAAGAATAACATTAAAAAATTCAAAAGTTCAAGCAATTATTCAACCTGAATTAGAAAAAATTCAAAAACAATATGGAAATAATAAACAAATATTAAATCAAAAAACAATGGAGTTATATAAAAAACACAATTATAATGTCACCGGATCTTGTGTTATTATGTTAATTTACATGGCATTGACATTGTTTATTTTTATTACATTATTTTCAGGGTTAAATTCAATGGCAGCATATAAAGTTGGATATCAATATCAACAAATGGAAAACACGTTTAATAATTATGCGTATTCAACAGTAGAAATAGAAACAGATTTTGAAAAATATAACAGTGCTTATGAAATAGCTTATGAAAATAAAAAATTGGAAATAAAAAACACGGCAGAAATTGAGAAAATAAATGAAATAATAAAACGACATGAAAATGATGAAGAAATTTATGATTATGAAACGATGGCAAGCGATGAAGAAAAAGAAGAAGTAAAAAAAGCCGGAGAATCAGCAGTAAATCTTGAAGAAAATATACAATTAATGAAAGAAGAAGGAACAATTGCTGGAGAGTTAGAAGCCGGAAAAACAATAAACGATATAATGCAAATAATTAATAATGAAGTTGTAAAAACATATAATAATGTAAAAGATAGTTGGTTATGGATTGATAATGTTTGGAAAAGTGATGTGCCTTGGACAAACTCATTAACAACTTATGATGAATTTATATCACTCACAAGAATAACATATAAAGATTCTTTTGGTGAAGGTGAAAAAGAAACTTTTTATAATAGACTATCAGAAAATAAAAGTGAAGATAAAAATAAATATAATTTAATTATAAAAGCAATAGAAAGTGAAAATCAAGTAAATGGATATTTAATAATTCCGATTTTGGCTGTTGCAGTTAATGTATTATCATTACTAGCATCACAAGGAAAATTAAAAATAAAAAGAAAAAATTCTAAAGAAAGTGAAAAAACAACAAAACAACCGGGTGGTTTAATAACAGTAATTTTAATACCAGCTTTAATGGGATATATAACATTATCATATAACTCTGTTTTTAGTTTATATATATTAATAAGTGCTTTAGTTAGTTTGATATCAACCCCATTAATAAATTTGTGTATAAAAAAATGGGATAACTTTTCTGAAAATAAAAAGAAAAAAAAATCTGAAAATATTTCATATAAAAGATAAAAATAAAGGTAATCCTTTATAAAAGGAGATAAAATGAAAAGTTGTGAAGGAATAGGAAAAACAGTTGAAAAAGCAATAGAAGATGCTTTGATAAAATTAGATGCAAAAAGAGAAGATGTAGATATAAAAATACTTGAAGAAGGTGGCCTTTTTAAAAAAGCAAAAGTATTGTTAACAGTATCTGAAGATTTTTTAAATTCAAATACAAAAAATGAAATTAAAGAATTAATTAAATCTAAAAAACAAGATGAAAATATAGATATTTATGAAAATGGAATTAAAGAAATAATAAATGATAAAGAAAATGAAGATAAAAATGAAATTGAAGTAAATTTATCAAAAAAAGATATTAATAAAAAAATAACAACAATTGATTTTATTAAAGAGATATTAAAAATATTAAATATTGAATGTAATGTTGAAGAAATAAAAAATAACGATGTTACACAAATCAAATTAACCGGTGGAAATTCTGGTAATTTAATTGGTTATAGAGGAGAATGCTTAAATGCAATTCAGTATATTGCGACTATAATAGAAAGCGAAAATACGGGGAAGAAAAGTAGAGTAATAATTGATATAGAAAATTATAGACGAAAAAGAGAAGATTCACTAAAAGCATTGGCTAGAAGAATGGAAAACAAAGTTATTAAAACAAATAAATCAATGAAATTAGAGCCAATGAATGCAAATGAAAGAAGAATAATACACACAGAGCTTCAAAATAGTGAACTAGTAACAACTATAAGCAAAGGTACTGAACCAAATAGATATGTTGTAATTTTAAAAAAAAGTGATAAAATTGAAAAAAATAATGAATAATATTAGATGATATTTGATTAAAGAAAAATATTGTGATAATATAAAACTATGAAAAAAATATTCATAGTTTTTTTAATAATAATTATATCAATGATAAGCAATTTTCAATTTACAAATGTAATAGCAGAAGAAATAAATAAAGTTAAAGTTATTACAAAAAGTTGTTATATATATTCACAGCCAGATTATAATAGCGAAAAAATAGAACAACTTATTTATGGTGATATTTTAGTGCTTAAATCAAAAGAAATCATAAAGCAAGGAAATTTTGATTATTTTAATGTGGTAACTGACGAAGGGACAGAAGGATATGTTCTACAAAATTGTGTAATAAAAGCAAATATAGAATCTTTAGAAAAAAAACTAGATCCTAATGCAAAAATTTTAAACAATAATGTATATGTTTATAATACAGAAGAAATTAAAGAAGACAATAGATTAAAAATAAATGGAGAAGTTGTAAAGTTAAAACAATATGAAGAAATAAAAATAGTAACAGTTTATGATAAATTAAAAGAAACACATGAAATTATGTTTGAAAGAAATGGAGTAATTTATACGGGATACGTTAAAACTTCAGATTTATTAGTAGAAGGTTTTAATCCAATAGTTATTTTAATTATATTTATATTTATTTTAATAGCATCAATAATAATTTCAATAGTGACAACAACTTTAAAGAAACGAAAGAAAAAAAACAAAAAACTTAATAAAAATATTAATACCTAAATTTTTTCTTTTTATTATCTTTATTATTTTTAATATTTAAGTTATCTTTATTTATGTTTTTATTATTATCTTCAATAGGATTACTTTGAATTAAATTTTGAACAACTTCAGCTTTATCATTTTTATTAACATTAGTAAGATGTTCTTTATTAAGTTCTGACTGGACTTCTTCATATAAGCCATCAATGCAATATTTAATTTTTTGTTTGCAAATATTAGTTGCTTCAATTTTAATTCTATCAAAAATTTTTTGAGTTTCTTCATTTTGCTCTTGAAACTTTTCAGGCAATTTTATTAATTTTTCTGGAGAGATATCCATAATTTTAACCATCTCAACACAAATTAATTTTGAGAGAAATAGGATATAATTATCATTAGATAAATCTAAAAAATCAATAAGATAGTCATGATTATCCATTTCTAAAATATCATCAATTGCAGTTGTTAAAAAAATTTGAAGTTTAGACAAACTAAAAGCATTTCCATTTGCAGCAGCCAAAATAGTCCATTTCATATATTTTTCATAGTTAGAAACGCAAAAATCATAAAAACCTTTTTTATAACAATAACCAACAAAATCTTGAGCACCACAATCATTTAAAGCACTTGTTGTAATATTAAAAACCATTTCATCATATTCTTCATAATCTTTATCGCTCTTATCCTTTTTAGAAAAACAATAATCTAATCTTTTTCGCAGTTCCAGAAAAAGTTCTTTATATAAATTAACATTAAATGTTAAATATTGATTAAAATCATCGTTATAATCAATATTTTGAGTTATATCTGATTTATTTTTATTCGTGTTTTCTAATATTTTATCTTTATTAATTTCAATAAAATTATTATTTTCCATTTAACACCTCATAGAAATATTATAACAAAAAAAATTTAAATAATAAATTAATTTTATAGTAAAGGCGAAAAAAGTCTAACAAAAGCTTGAGTGAATTTATTAAATACAAATTTTCTTTTAAAAAAACTTTTTTCTATTTTCTGACTATAAGATAAATCTACATTAAAATAGTTTATATTGTTTTCAACAAAATTAGGATTAAATAAAAAAGCGTTTATCTCAAAATTTAATGCAAAAGATCTATTATCAAAATTACAAGTACCAATAGAGACAACTTTATTATCAATTATGACAACTTTTGAATGTATAAATCCATCATATCTATAAAACTCCATACCAGTGGATAGCAAATCCTTAACATAAGAAAGAGTTGCCTTATAAACGAATTTTTTATCTGGTTTTGAAGGGATTATAATTTTAATATTAACTCCACTTAATTTAGCAATTTTTAGAGCGCTTAACATATTTTCATCAGGTATAAAATAAGGCGTTTGAATATAAATATTATCTTTGGCTGTTAAAATCATTTTTATTAAAGACTCTTTAATTGGTTGATTATTAAGATCTGGTCCACTAGTTATTATTTGACATCCAACATCACCATAATTTGGAATAGTTGGAAAATATCCTTCAGATATTAAGTTATTCATACTAGCAACTATATTTTTGCAGTATCTCCAATCATTAAAAAAAATAGTTTGTAAATCGTGAACAGCTTTTCCAATAATTTTTATGTGGGTATCTCTCCACGGCGATAGTTTTTTATTTTTACCCATATGATCATCACGAATATTTATTCCTCCCATATAGCCAATCTTACCATCAATGACAACAATTTTTTTATGATTCCTATAATTTGCTTTAAAGTTAATTAATCTTATTCCGAATAGTGGTGGAAAAAATTCTGCAACTTCACCACCGACTTTTATTAATTGATTAAAAAATTTTCTTTTTGTTTTTAAAGAACCAACCGAATCGTAGATAAGTTTTACTTTAACTCCTTCTTTAGCTTTTCTAATTAAAATTTCCATAATTTGATTACCGACATTATCATCAGCAAAAATATAATAAAGTAAATTAATTGAATGTTTAGCTTTTTCTAAATCTTTTTTCAAGCTAATAATTTTATCTTCACCGTTTAAAAAAACACGAACCAAATTATTTTTAAAGTATGAACAATATGAATTATTCAAATTAAATAACATAAGATCCAAATATTTGGATTCCTCATCCGTAATATGTCTAGCAGAAAAAATTTTTTTTTGCTGCTTGACAAATAAATCATATTGTTTTGCTTGTAATCGCTTTTTTTTAAGCATTTTTTTAGTTTTGTAACTTAAACCACTTCCAACAAGAATATAAATAAAAAAACCTATAATAGGTAATAAATTAAGAACCATAAACCATGCAACAATAGTGTAAGGTTTTTTTCTTTCAACAAAAATCATTGTGATCGTACACAAAATATTTAAGCAAAAAACTATAACGATTAAATATGAAATTACAGACATAACTATTTATTATTTTAACATTTTATAATAAATAAATACATTTTCAAAATAATATTAATAAATTTAGTAAGGAAAAAAATAGTTGTAAAAAACAACTATTTTTCCTGATCGTTTGATATTAAGCATTCAGTTGTTAATAATGTTGAAGCAACACTTGCTGCATTTTGTAATGCACTTCTTGTTACTTTTGTAGGATCAATAATACCAAACTTAATCATATCTCCATATTTATTTTCGTAAGCATCAAATCCAAAATTCAAATTTGAAGATTTAATTATTTTATCAACAACAATATCACCACAAATACCTGCATTTTCAGCAATTTGTTTAACAGGTTCTTCAATTGCTTTTAAAATTATTTCGGCACCTGTTTTTTCATCTCCTTTTAAATTTTTAATAAATTTTATAAGGGATTTTTTTGTTTTTAAGAGAGCAACACCACCACCAGGAACAAATCCTTCAAGAGAAGCAGCTTTAGTTGCTGCAATAGCGTCTTCAATTCGTAATTTTTTTTCCATCATTTCAACTTCAGTAGGAGCTCCAACTTTTATAACAGCAACTCCACCTGAAAGCTTTGCTAATCTTTCAAGAAGTTTTTCTTTTTCATAATCACCTAAATTATCAGAAACTTGCTGTTTTATTAAAGAAATTCTATTTTTTATATTTTCAATATTACCTTGTCCTTCAATAATTGTTGTTGAATCTTTAGTAACTTTAATTTTTTTAGCTTTTCCCAAATTTGAAATGTCAATTTTATCTAATTTTATATCGAGATCTTCAGATATAAAAGTTGCACCAGTTAAAACGGCAATATCTTTTAGAATTTCTTTTCGATTATCTCCAAAGGAAGGAGCTTTGACAGCGACACAATTTAAAGTTCCACGAAGTTTATTAAGAACTAAGCCAGCTAATGCATCGCCTTCAATTTCATCAGCAATAATTAATAATTTTTCATTAGAATTGGCAATTTTTTCTAAAATTGGGATAATTTGAGAAATATTTTCAATTTTATAATCAGTAACTAAAATCAACACATTTTCATATAAAGTTTCCATTTTTTCCATATCTGTTGACATATAAGGTGACAAATAACCTCTATCAAATTGCATTCCTTCAACAACAGATAATTCTGTTTTTAAAGAATTTGATTCTTGCGCAGTTATAACACCGTCTTTACCAACTTTTTCAATTGCCAAAGAAATTAATTTTCCTATTTCTTTATTACCGGCTGAAATAGATGCAACTTGTTCAATTTTTTCGTAAGTTTCAATGTTTTGGCTTATTTTTTTTAATTCTTCGACAACGAAATCAACGGCTTTTATTATTCCTTGTCTCAATATTATAGGATTTGCGCCAGCTGTAAAATTTTTTAATCCTTCCTTAATTATTTTTTGAGCTAAAACAATAGCAGTAGTTGTCCCATCTCCGGCAACATCATTAGTTTTTATACTCGCTTCTTTTACAATTTGAGCACCAATGTTTTCAAATTTATTTTCTAATTCAATTTCCTTAGCTATAGTAACTCCATCATTAGTAATTAAAGGTGTTGCAAGATTTTTTCCAATAACAACATTTCTACCTTTTGGTCCAAGAGTTATTTTAACAGCATTAGCAATTGTATTGACACCTTTTTCAAGAGAATTTCTTGCTTGTTCACCAATTAAAATTTTTGATATCATAAAATTAATCCTCCAATATAGCTAAAATATCAGTTTGTCTAATAATCGTATATGTCTTATCTTTAAATTTATATTCCATTCCTGAATATTTAGAATAAAAAACTTTATCTCCTGGTTTAACTATCATTTTGACTTCTTTTCCATCTATAGTTCCACCATCTCCAACAAAAATAACTTTAGCCATTTGAGGCTTTTCTTGAGAGGAAGAAGGTAAATAAATTCCCCCTGAAGATTTATCTTCTGCATCATATTGTTCTATTATAACTCGATCAAATAATGGTTTTATTTTCATAATTTCTCCCTTAATATTTTTATGATTTATTATTTTTTTTCATACTATATAATTTTTCAACATAAATTAGAAATAAGATAAATTAAGAAAATAATGTAAATCAAGTTTATCTGACAAAATTATGAAAAAAAAAGCTAATAAAGTATTAATTTTTGTATTTTCAATAATGTGTGTGTGTATTTGTGTATTTATGGCGCAAGTTTTATCATCTGCAATCACAGTAAGTGGAAATATTTCAACAACAAATTCAATATTCGGAGAGCAAAAAGTGTATGCAATTTCTGTTGGAGAATACACTTCTGAACAACAAGCTTCAGTAACACAGCAAACAATAAGTAAAAAAGGTGGAGCAGGATATATATATGAAAAAAACAATTTGTTTTATGTTCTAGCATCAGCCTATGAAAAAGAAAATGACGCAAAACTTGTTCAAAAAAACCTAGCTGAAAGTGGAATATCAAATAAAATTATTATAATAGAAATAGATGAAATTAATTTTGAAGGAATTAACAACAATAATCAAAAAAAAGAATTTAATAAGCTAATAGTAGCAATTAAAACAGTTTTTCAAAAATTATATGATATATCTGTTTCATTAGATACTAAATCAATTGATGAAACAAAAGCTAAGATAGAAATAATAGAGTTAAAAAGTTATCTTGAAACAACAATAGAAGACACATCAAAGGGAACAACAACAATTGAAGGATTGTATTATCAAATGATAAAAAATGTTTATGAAAAAATTCAAGATAATTTGAATAATTTAAAAAATTATGAAACAAAAGATGATATAACTTTATCTTCAAAAATTAAATATGATTATTTACAAGTTATAAAAGAACTCTGTGATTTATCAGATTTATTAAACAATAAATTTTAGTATTATTTTTAATAATTTGGTTAAACTAACATTGCAAGGAAAAACCTTGACAAAATAGGAGGTGGAATAATGTTTGGCAAGAAAGCTGGTAGAAATTCAAAATCTTCTACTCAAAAATCGAACTCTAGATCAAAAGTTGAAGCAGCAAAAGATTGCTCATCTAACTCAAATAGTTCAAAAAATTGCTCAGCAAGAAACTCCAAAAGTTCAAGCAAATAAAAAAAATGCTTGAAAAAAAACGACTATTAAGTCGTTTTTTTTATTAAAAGCTTTATATTTGTATTTTTTTGTGGTAAAATATAACTACTAGGAGAATAAGATGAAAAAAGATGCTAATAAATTTGAATATTTAAATGTTACAGTTATTAAAAACGGACATAAATTGTATGGAGTTCAAACAACGGATTTTAATATTATTATTTTGCCACAATTCCCACAAAAAGCAATTTTTAATGGAGAAGATAAATTTTTATTTATTGTTCCAGATTTAACTAAGACTAATTACTATCTTTTTGATTCAACTGGGAAATTAATACTAAAAACAGTTAATAAGATAGCATTTAAAAATAACGGTTATTATACGGTATTAAGAAATGGATTAATGTCAGTTTATAATAGAAAAAATGAATTGGTTTTGCCACCATATTTTATATGTAATTCTGAAATAAGAAATAATAAAATGTTTGTTGAGAAAAACAATAAGATATATTATGTTGATTTTAAAGAAGGAGTTATATATAAACTAGATTTAAAAAGTAAAAATAAAATTGTTGCAGAATTATTAAGAATAAAAAGAAGAAAGATAAAAGATATATTAAATAATAAAAATTTAGGTAAACTAAAAAATGCAATAATAAAAAAAGAATCCTTAGAAAATTTAAATAATGAATATAAAAATTTAGTTAAAAGAAAACAATTAATGGGATAAGAATTCTATAGTTATATTTGAAATTTGATTAAAAATTTCTTCTTTTGATTTAATTAAACCTTCTGGATTTGTACATGGAATACAAATCCAGTTCATTTTTTTACTAATGTATTTTGCAGAATTATATGACTTGATAATAAAATCCATATTATTTTCATGGATATCATTTTCAGTTCCAGATTTTAAAAACTCTCTATTTTTTGAAATTTCATAGCTAATATTATACGGCATATCTAAAAAGAATGTCAAATCTGGTTGAGGCAGATTTAATTCATTGAATTCTAGATTAATCAACCAATTGATAAAAGAAGACCTTTCATCTTCATTATCGATTTTACAAGCTTGATGAATTAAATTTGAATAAACATATCTGTCAAAAATAAGTATTCCACCATTTTCATAATGATTTTTAATATTATTAAAATTCGAAAAATAAGTGCAAACTCTGTCAGTAGCAAATAAAATAGAACTTTGTTTAGGATTTAAAGAAGTAGGAGAATTGCCCATTTTACCATTTAAATACATCTTCACAGGACCAGAAGAAATAGAATCATACGTTGGAAAACTGTGAAGTTTAACATTATAATTATTATTTTTTAAAAAATTAAATAATAATTCACTTTGCGTTTTTTTTCCACATCCATCAGTCCCTTCTATAACTATAATTTTACCTTTCATTTTTCCTCGCCACTAACAGAATTATAAGTTTTTTCATAATCAGTTAATTTTTCTTTTAAGTTATTAATTTTAACTGTTTGAATAATTGCAACACAAAACAATATTATCATTAGAGATAATATAAAAATACTTATAATCTTACCTGTTAATATTTTCTTCTTTTGTCTGTTTGTTTTTTCCATAATTAAAAAAGGAAATAATTTTCTTAAATTTATTATAACACCAATTTGAAATTTTAGCAATAATTTTTCCAATAGTAAATCTCTGCAATAAGAACCCTATAATAAAAAGCATTAATAGATATAAACGGAATTCACCATAATTTAAATTGATAATTGAAATAAAAAAAATTACAAAACAAATAATAGAAGTTATTATATCAATTATAATTCTAAAATATTTATTATTATTAAATAAGAAATATAAATAATTAGATATGTCAGCAATAAAACCAGAACCAAAACCAATTAAAAAAATAATTAAAGCAATAATAGGTTGAGATAATGTTTCGTATAAAAGCATTATGAACTCCTATTTAAATATTCTTTTTATAATATTTATTTTTTCTCGTGCTTCAACGTATTTAATATTATTAATTTTGCCAACAACTTCTAACAAACCAGCTTCAACGTCTAACTTTTTAACTTCCATTTGACTTCCTATTATTTGAATTTGATTATTTTCTAATTCAAGAGATAAAGCAGTTTCACTCACAATTAAAGCCTTTTTAATTCCAGTTAAAGATAAAAATGATTGATTAACTAATGTTAGTTTGTTTTCCATATTATAATCTCCTTTCTATATATTTATTTTTAAAAAAAAATTTTATGAAATAAAAAAAATTTAAAAATAGTCATAAAATTAGATTTTTAATCATTAAATATATTAAATTTAATTCGGAGGGAATTGATATGAATAATAGCGCAAACCAAACAAAAGCTGAAGCAGTAAGAGAAATAGATTTAGGAAAAAAAACTGAATTACTTGATTATAATATATTTTTACCAGACGAGAATGTTTCAAAAATTTTGTCGGTTAGCGCAAGTTTGGTAATAGATAAATACGAAGCGCTTGTTGGCGAAGTATCTTTTAGTGGAGAGGTATGTATTAATATTGTTTATTCACTTGAAGATGGAAGTCTTTCAAATTACAAAGTTTGTGAAAATTTTTCAGGGAAATTTGAAAATTTTGCATTTGATCCTAACTCTCTTGTTAAAATATTACCAAATATTATTGATATAACAATAGAAAAAGGTAACGGAAATTCTCTTAAAATTAAATTAACGATCGAAAATAATTTTTCTCTATTAAAAAATCAAGAAATTTTAATATATAAAAATCAAGATGAAAATACATTTGTAAAAGAGAATGAAATAACATTAATAAGACAAAAAGAAAGGAATAATCACACTTTTAATCAACAAACAACTTTTGAAACAAAATTATTAGCAAGTAAAGTATTAAGCACAAATGTTGATATAAATGTTAATAAAGTAGAAGTTTTAGACGGAATTATTTTAATTGAAGGGGAAACAATAACCAAAATATTATATTGCATTAATGACGATCCAACAACAATAATATCTGCATTAAATAAAGATGTTTTCAGAGAAGAAATTGAAAACAACAATGCCGTTAGAGGAGATAAAATTCAAATTGATATAATTTCAATGAATAAAAACATAGAAGAAAGCTTTAATGAAGAAGGTAAAACAATTGATTTAACATTACCAATAAAAGTAAGTTATGATTTATTCGAAAGCATATCCAACACAATAACAACCGATATTTATTCATCAAAAAATGATTTAAAATTAACTTCTGAAGCTTTAATTTCTTTAGAAGATATAAATATAGAAAGTTATGATAATAAAATAGACACTAATATAACTCTAGATGATGCTAATTTAAGAATTGAAAAAATTATAGCGACAGATAATGAATATATAACAATAAAAAATCAAAGCTATGAAAATGGAATAATAAAGTTTGAAAGTTTAATTCATTTAAATATATTATATAAAAACGAAGAAGAAAATAGTATCAATTCAATATCTCTCGAAATACCATATAATTTTTCTGAAAATTTGGAATTAGATTCAAATCAACAAATAAAAGTAAATTGCAAAATTATAGATCTCGATGCAACAGTCAAAAGAGGTAAAGATATTTATGTTGATGGAAAATTAAGAACAGAGATATCGGTAATTAAAGAAATTGAAAATGTTATAGTAACTGAAGTTGAAAAAGGTGAGAGTTATCAGGACAGGGATAGTGCAATCGAAATAATTTTTGCAAATGAAGGAAGCACTTTTTGGGATTTGGCAAAAGAGTTAAAAATATCTCAAGACATACTTAAAAAACAAAACCCTGATATAATTGAACCTTTTGTAAAAGACGAAAAAATAACTTTTTATGATCAACATATTATAGAAATAGAATAAAAAACGGTTTCCGTTTTTTATTTTTTTTAAATTGAATTAAGTTTTAAAAAAACTTCAGCAGTTGCAAGAGCATCAGCAAAAGCTCTATGTGCATCATCAAGTGTTATTTCAAGTCTTTTAACAACATCAATTAATTTATATCTTGTTAATTTAAGATTATTTCTTGCTAAAGGTAAAACATCGATAAATTCATTATCAAAAAACAAGCCAATTTTTTTAGCACCTTGTAATATAAATTTTTGATCAAAAGAAACATTATATCCAACCAAATAACACGATCTGGTATATCTAAAAAAATCTCTTAAAGCGTATTCTATGGAAGGAGAATTTTCAACCATTTCATTTGTAATATTATTTATTTGAGTAGCAGTAATAGGAATTGAATTTTTTGGTTTTATTAAAGTTTGAAATTTTGAAACAATAATTCCTTTTTTAATTTTAACAGCACCTATTTCTATAATCTCGTCAATTTCATAATTAAGTCCGGTTGTTTCAACATCAAAAACAACAAATTCATTATTTAAAATAAATTCATTATATGAATAACTTTTATTGAAAATATTTTCTTGCGAAAGCATAGAATAGGGTTCGATGTTAACAACTTCGTAACTATCTGATAAATTTTGGAATAAATTTATTTTTTGTGGCAATTTGCAAGTACTAATGGATTTAATATAATATATTATCTTATTATTAAATTTTTCAATATTTCCTATAGCAATTATTTCGGTGCCATTAGAAAGTTTATCCATTTTATTTTCATTAGTTTTACTAGAAAAATATCTAACATCAATTTTATAAGTAGAATCATTTAAAATAAAAGAATAATAATTTTTTTGTTTCCCTTTGTTTTTACCTTTTTTAACTTCATAAGATTTTTTTTCAAAATTTTCAATTTTGCCGGCTAAAATAACAGATTGTTTTTCTTGATTATTATTTTTAATATATTCTGGATAAGGAGCGATGTTATTGCCAAAAAGTTTTTTTATAATTTCCACTTGAAATCTTGGAGCTTTTAACTTTAGGGTTTGTTTAGGTTTTATATTAATATTTTTAGAAATATTAGAAGGATTAAAAGATATAAAAAATTCAGTAGTAAAATTTTTTTCTAAAAAAGATTTAGCTTTTATTTTAAATTCTTCTTTATCTATATAATTTAAATATTCTTCATCAATGTCTATTTTCAATAAAATTTCATTAAATTTTTTTTCAATAGTTAAATTATTAATATCAATAAATCCAGAAGCCGAAGGGAAATCTGTTTTTATAAAATCTTTAAACGATCTAATAATTAGGTCATTATCTAAAAAACTTTTTTTAAATTTAACAATTACTTTTGCACTTAAATTTAATAATCTAGAAACACTTTGATTAATATTATTTTTATCTTCTTCAGATAAAGTCTTTGTTTCAGGATATAAAAATGTAACTATACATTCTTTTAAACTTTTATTATATTTTATTGTAAAAATTTTTAAAAAATTGAATTTGTTATTAAAGCATTTGTTTAATTCTAATAAAATCCATTCCATTATTATAATATATCATAAAAATAAAAAAATAAAAATATTATAATAAGTTATAAAACAAAATGCAAGATATCAAGAATGACAACTAATCCTAACAAAAATATTAAACCACAAAAATTTATAATACCTTGTATTTTAGGATTTAAAGGTTTTTTTCTTATCCATTCAATACCTGTGAAAACAATTTGTGCACCGTCTAAAGCGGGAAAAGGTAATAAATTAAACATTGCAAGGTTAGCCGAAATTAAAGGAACTAAAATAAATAAATTAACTATTGAAGCTTGAGCGCTAGTTGCAATTAATCCTATTGTTGCAATAGGGCCTCCAACATCTGCAGTTGATAATTTAAATGTTATTAATAACCACAAAGATTTTAATACTGCCCACGCCATCATAATTGCAAGAATAAATGATCTTCCTAATGCCTCGAAAAAAGGCATTTTATAAAGAGACATTTCTCCGATTGTGTAATATGGATTATTGTTACTATCAAAATCATATATATCAGGATTATCATAATCTAGTAATTGCTCCGGTGTTAATTTAGACACATCCACACCGTCTTTAAATTTTTGTTTTAATTGTACTGTTACCGTAATAAATTCATATTTACCAGATTGATTATTTTTTCTTTTAATAGTAAGCTCAAAACTTTCATTTTTACTTTGTTGACTAAGAAGTTGAGAAAGGGTGCCATTTGTTGCAAAATTAACGTCTTTTCCGTCAACTTGATATATAATATCACCTTTCTGCAAGGAATCATTATATATTGAAGGATCAGATGAAAATTGATATATGTCAAATCCAAAACATATTAACAATATAAAACAGAAAACAATAGCTGAAAGGAAATTAAAAAGTGCGCCCCCAAAAAGAACAATCATTCGTTTCCATGGCTTTTGTTTTGAAAAGGCTTGAGGATTATCATTGTTTTCTCCATCTTCGCCTTCAAAAGCACAATATCCACCCAAAGGAAAAATTCTAATAGAAATTTTTTCTCCTCTTTTATTTGTTCTTTGAAATATTGCTTTTCCAAAACCAATTGAAAATTCATTTATTTTAAAGTTAAAAATTCTACCAAAAACATAATGACCTAACTCATGTATTAATATCATAACTAAAAAGATTAATAGTGCAATAACTATATATAAAATAATTGAAAAATTAAATGAGGCTAATATTGATATATTCACAAAAACTCCTTAAGCTATTATTAACAAAGAAAAAAATATTAAAATAAATGGAGCATTAAATATATGACTGTCAAATCTATCTAAAAATCCTCCATGTCCTGGAAAAATATTTCCACTATCTTTAATATTTGCTTTTCTTTTTAAATAAGATTCAAAAATATCTCCAAGTTGACAAATTATAGCACCAAACAAACCAAGAATAATAAATTGCCAAACTTGAATATTAAGAGCTTTAAAAGCATTATTATAATTTTTAAAAGAATTAAATAAAAAATATAAAGCACCACAAACTAAACTGGAAAAAACTGATCCACAAACAGCTCCAGAAATAGTTTTATTTGGACTTATTTTACTACATAATTTAGGCCCTTTAAAGATTTTTCCTCCAAACATAGCGAAAGAATCGGTAATAATAGGTATGATGAAAGCCATTACTAAAACAAGCCAACCTAAATCTCCATTGAAAAGCTGTATATTTGAATTATTAATGTAATCGATATGATTGAGAAGCATTAGAGATAAAAGAAATAAATTTGGGTAAATAAATATGAATGCTGAATTACCTGTTATAAACAAACAATTTTTAAAATTCTTTTTTAAAGAGCTTTTATCTTTGTTAAAATTTTTTAAATTAACAATAAAAGCAAATAATATATTTAAGATTAAAATTATTAATTGTATAATAATATAAAAGTAAAAATCTAAATCAAAAGCGAAAAACAAAACATGACCAAGAAAAACAAAAGAAGGATAAATACCAATTAACAATCCATTAACAGCTTTATTTTGTATTGAAAAAAGTTTCGATAATTCAAGAGAACAAAATATTGAAATAATACTAATAAATAAATCAAATATATAAAGTCCAAAAACATCTAATAATCTAAATGCAAAGACTCCACATAAACATAATATCATTATAAAAGCAACTAATATTCTTTTTTTCAATTATTTCTCCTATTGTGTAACATTACCAAATCTTCTATTTCTTTTATTGTATTCTTTAATGCATTTTATAAGTTTTTTTTCATTAAAGGTTGGCCAATAATATTTGGGAAAGTATAATTCAGAATATGCAATTTGCCATAACATAAAATTGCTAATTCTTTGTTCCCCACTTGTTCTTATAACAAAATCTAAAGGTGGAAGATCATAAGAATATAAGAATTTTTCAAAAGTTATTTCGTTTATACTGGTTAATTTATTATTTATAATACTATTAACAGCATTGACGATTTCCGATCGCCCACCATAATTTAAAGCAACATTAAATATTAAACCAGAATTATTTTTAGTTTTTTGCTTTAAATTTATAATTTTCTCTTGTAAGTTTTTACTTAATTTTGTTAAATCTCCCATTGTAAGCAATTTATAATTATATTTAATAAAGTCATCTTGATATTTGTCAATACTATCTTCTAATATTTTGAAAATTCCATTGATTTCTTCATCAGATCTTTTCCAATTTTCTGTTGAAAAAGCATAAACTGAAATAACTTTAATTCCTAATTTTTTACCTGCAATCAAAGTTTTTTTAATAGCTTCAACACCTTTTAAGTGTCCGAATAATCTTGGCATATGTCTTTTTTTTGCCCAACGACCATTCCCGTCTAAAATTATTCCAACATGGTCAGGGACTTTAAGTATTTTATTCATTTTCCTCACATAATTAAACTTCCATGATTTCTTTTTCTTTAGTTAAACAAATTTGATCACATAATTCATTATATTTATCTACTAATTTTTGTACTTCTTTTTCGCAATTATCATAAGAATCTTCAGAAATTTCGCCGTCTTTTTTTAATTTTTTAAAGACATCTAAACAATCTCTTCTAGTATTTCGGATAGAAATTTTTGCATTTTCACAAAAAGTTTTAACTGTTTTAACAATTTCTTTTCTTCTTTCTTCTGTTAATGCTGGGAAAATTAATCTAATAACTTTTCCATCATCAACTGGATTAACACCCAAATCTGCTTGAGCAATAGCTTTGGATATATTTGATAATTGAGAAATGTCCCAAACGCTTATCATTAAAACTCTAGCTTCAGGAACTGAAATGTTTGCCATTTGATTAATAGGTGTTTGTGTTCCATAGTATTCTACGGTGATTTTATCCAAAATATGTGGATTTGCTCTTCCAGCGCGCAATAATTGATATTCATTTTTTAAAAATTCAATTGCTTTTTCCATATCTAATTTGCAATTATTAATTTTAATATTTAATTCTTCTTCCATTTAAACCTCTCTAATTTAAATAATAAACTAAAAACATGAAATATCCAAACAAAAAATATGTTGTTTATTTTATATTTGTATGTTAAAAATAATAGTAATTGTATATTGACATAAGTTTTTAATTAGTATATACTTTGTGTAAGGAGAAAACTATGAAAAGATTAGCTATATATTTTACAGTTTTAGTGGGTTGTTTATTTATAGGTTTAACAACTTATTATATGGTAAAGAATTATGAAATAGTTGTTATAGCTGGCCCAAGCACATTAGATGCAATATATTTAAATGTTGGGGAAGATAGCAAAATAGACATTGATCACGAAATGAAAAAGACAGAGCTTAGTTATAATTTTACTCAAGATGGAATTGTTTCTTTTAATATTGATACAGGTGAAATTTTAGCTTTAAAAGCAGGAGAAACAAAGTTAACAATAACAGTTCCAGATAATGAAAATTATGAACCTTTTGAATTTACTATTAAAGTGGGGAATGGAAGTGAGGCTAATCCTTTTTATATAAAAAATGAAGAAGATTTAAGAGCAATTGGGAGTACACGAGTTTATTCAGAAAGTAAAAAAATTAGTTTTTCTAATTCAGGCTATTATTTATTAGTTGATGATATAGAATTAAAAGAAGAATGGATACCTCTATGTGCAGATAATGCATTCTCAGGAACATTTCAGGGAAATTATAAAACAATAAGCAATTTAACAATAACTGAAGACCAAGAATATGCAGGGTTATTTGCCAAAATTGATGGAATGGCAAAAATTGATTCATTAACATTACAAAAACCATATATAGTGGGAAGATTTGATTATGCTGGAAGTGTTGTTGGAGTCAATGCAGGATCAAGTATTATAAGAGTTTTTGTTGAAGATGCTACAATTAGAGTTGCGCCATATGACACAACAAATAACAAATCATATACAATGGTAGGAGGAATTGCAGGAGCAACTCAAGGAATTTATGTAACTAATGATGCTGGAATTGATTTAGTTGATGAAGCAGTCATAACAATGTGCAGTTTTGAGGGAAGTATAGGAACAGCTGAAATAACAGAAACAGTTATACAAAACAACTCAGTAACAATAATAGCATTGGGGGGAATAACAGGATTTTCTTTAGGAGCAACAGTATATAATACAAAATCAGAAATTGAAGTTTTTGTTAATGCGCAACTTGCATTAGAAGCAAAAGAGTTTGTAAGAGAAGTTATTCCTGCGGAAGGACTCTGCATAGATATCGGTGGAATTGTTGGAGTAATATCAAATAGTTATATAACAGATTTAGAAGGTAATGATGTTTCAATAATTTATCCAATTTTAAAAAACAATTTATCAATTATGAGTATAGATAATATGACAACAAGTTCTAATGGCATAGTTGGGCATTTACCTCTAGGAATACATTTACCAGAATATAATGAAGGAACAGCTAATCAAAGAGTTATAGGTAATTATTTTTATTCACCAAACAAATCAGTAGTTGATGGTGGTTGCACTTTAGCAAATTCAACAACAATAGTTAATTCAATATCAGCATTGAGAGAAGAACAAACATTTTATTCAATGGTTGGCGAACCATGGGATATAGGAGAAGTTTTATCACCATGGATAATCGAAGAAGGTCAAGTAATTGAAATAAATAAATATGGTTTGGAAAGTGCAGAATATTTTGATGAAGATATTATCGAAATTAACAATGAAGAAGAATTTTATAATTATTATGAAAAAATGACCTCAACTTTAGTCGGAGACTTGATTAACAAATATTATTTAAGACAACATTACTTGCTTAATGCAGATATAGATTTATCAAAAACAGTTATAAAAGATTGGATTCCGATTGGAGGTCAAAAATTTTCATTCAGTGGAGTTTTTGACGGGAATGGACACACAATAACATTTAATGAGAATGTTAATTTCAATAATGATGCAACAAAAAATTATGAATTTGCAGGATTTTTTGGACAAATTTCAGCTGAAGGAAAAGTGTTAGATTTAACAATTTCAGGATTTAAAATTAATTATGCAACTTACGCAGGAATTATATCGGGTGTTAATTTTGGAAAAATACAAGATTGTGCAGTTAAAGAAGTTGAAATCCAAGGGGCTCCATTTAGTGGATTTATAACAGGAGTAAATTATGGAATAATTTCTGGAACAAAAATCGTAACAGAAGAAATATTAGATTCAAATTTAATGCCTCAAGAAGTTCAAGTAAAAAAGCCGAATGTTATAGGCGGAATAGTTGTTCCAAAAATAACGGTTAATATATTTGATAAAGACGTTTTTGCTGGTGGAATAACAGGCATCAATTATGGAACAATTTCAGGGATAAGATTATCTGGAGCAAGTCAAATAATCGGCGATGCAGAAGATTTAAAAACAAGCAGTATTGGCGTTAAATACTTTGGAGGATTAGTTGGTTATAATTTTGGTAAGATAACGCAATCTTATATAGAAAGTGGAAATATATATGATCATTCAACAACTGAAATATATTTAGGTGGAATTGTTGGAGTTAATAGTGGCGAAATAAGTTATTGTCATGCAGGAATGGAAGAAGGAGGATTAACAACAACAATTTATGCATCAGTTGAAAAAGGAAGTCAATTAGCTGGAGGAATAGCAGCTGTAATAAGTGAAGATGGTAAGGTTTCTCAAAGTTTTTCAAATGTATTTATTGATTGTTACACAATAGGAGGATTTGCTTCATACATTTTTGGAGAAATAAACGAAAGTTATGTTAGAGGTACATTTAAAGGACAAGAAGTTGGAGGATTTGCAGTTCACATGGCAAAATCTGATAATAGTACAACTGGTGGAAAAATAATTGATTGTTATAATGCGGCAAAACTTCAAGGCGTTGAAAAAGATTCAAGAATGGCAGGATTAGTATTATATTTGAGATATCCAGGTGTAGTTGAAAAATGTGTTATGTCGTCATCTTTCAGTGGTGAAGGTGAAAAATATTATGAATCATTCACAAACACAAGAGAAGGATTTGTAAACTGGATAACATCATGGGCAAGACCACAAAAAAAATTAGGAATAATAAATAATGTTGTCATAAATACAACACCTAATGGAAATACAGAAAATTCTGAAGTACAAGCAACAAAGGCTATAATTAGTTATGCAGGTCAAAGGGTTGAATATTTAACAGCTACAGAATGTAAGAATTCAAAGCACATTTTTGAGCAAATGGGATTTAATATTAGTTCAGCAACAGGTTGGACGATAGAAATCGATGCTTATCCAATTTTAACTTTAGTTGAAGGATTAGATAATGTAAAACAAGAGATATAAAATAAAAAACTTTTATGTAAATAATTTGCATAAAAGTTTTTTTTATGAGATAATACTAACATGAAGCATGGAAGGATAATAGCATTGGATTATGGAGATGTTAGAATAGGTATAGCTATGACTGATGAGCTTCAAACAATTGCTTCGCCAATAGAAACTTACAAAAGAAAAAATAACATTGAAGATGATTTAAATTACTTAGAAAATTTTATAAAAAAAAATGATGTGGTAAAAATAGTTATCGGAATGCCATATAATATGGATGGAAGTGAAAGTGATAGGGCGATTAAAACAAAAAATTTTGGTGAAAAATTAAAAGAAAAATGCAATTTAGAAATATCTTATATTGATGAAAGATTAACATCAGTTGAAGCAGAAGAAATTTTAATTCAAAGTGGAATGAAAAGACAGCAAAGAAAAGAAAATATAGACAAAATAGCAGCATCACTAATTTTAGAAAATTATTTAAATAGGAAAACCTATTAAATATAAAACAAAATGGAGGGTATATGGAAAAAGAAAAGAATGAAATGGAAGAAAGAGATTTATTAGATGTGTTATTGGATGAAAACAATGATGAACCAATAAGTTTATATGATGAAAATGATAAAGAAATAAAATTTGAACAAGTAGCAGTTATTCCACATGAAGAAAAGATATATGCTATTTTAAAGCCAATTGATGAACTTGATGGAGTTGCTGATGACGAAGCAATAGTTTTTGTTGCTGAAGAAGATGAAGATGGATCAACAATATTATTAGTTGAAAAAGATGAAGAAATTGCAACTAAAGTCTTTGATAAATACTATCAGCTTTTAGATGAAGCAGAAGCTGATGAAAATAAATAAAAAAATAGCATTTGCTATTTTTTTTATGCACCTTCAATCAACATTTTATCAGCAACTAAGGCAATAAATTCTCCATTTGTTGGTTTTTCATTACTGCTATAAACTCTCAGTCCAAAAACAGAATTTATATTTTCTATTTTACCTCTATTCCAAGCGACTTCGATAGCATGTCTTATAGCTCTTTCAACCTTACTTGCACTTGTTTCAAATTTTTGAGCAATAGCTGGATATAATTGTTTAGTAATAGAGTTAATAATTTCAGGATTTTCAATAGCCAATTTGATAGCTTCTCTTAAAAATTGATAACCTTTAATGTGAGCTGGAATTCCAACAGTAATAAAAATATTTGTTATTTTTTCTTCAATAAGTTTAGCTTTATACTTTTCATTTGAATTTTCAATAGATAAATTTTTAGAAAAAACTGTAGAAACTGTTTTATTCTCTAAACTTATTTCTTTTACTCTATCCAAAAGAATATCTTCATTAATAGGCTTTATCATAAAGTAGCTAACACCTAGTTGCATAGCTTTATTAATAAATCCTTCATGGGATAAGGAAGATATAACAACAATCTTCGGTTTGTTTAAAATTTCATTCGAGTTTGCTATAGCTTCAATTAATGCGAATCCATCTAAGCCTGGTAAAACAACATCCATAATTATAATATTAACATTGTTATGTTTTAAAAAATTCAAAGCTTCATAACCATCAGCTGATTCACCAACTATAGTAAAATTTTTATCTTTTTTAAATGTTTCAGAGATTTTTTTTCTTATTTCCAAGTTACAATCTGCAATATATATTTTTATTTTTTTAGATTCTTCGTCCACTTTAAAGTCCTCCTATTTTGGCTTTTGCCCACTATTAAAAGGTTATCATAAAGTTTATTTAAAGAAAATATTTTTTAAAAAAAATCTGTGCAAAGAATATCGAAAAAATTATAAAAATATCGAAAAGTGTCGAAGAGCTTCAAAAAAATTATGAATAAAAATTAAAATTATTTATTAAAAACAAAAATATTACAAAATTTTGTATAAATTGACTTAATTATTATTGAAATAAAAATTTAAAATAATATAATATAATAAAAAAGGTTATTAAATAATATGAATAATATAAATTTAACTATTAAAAAAAATAATTTAATAAAAAGTGGAGAAAAAATAGGAGTGGCATTAAGTGGTGGAGCCGACTCAATGGCTTTGCTTGATTATTTAACAAAAATACAAAAAGATTTAGGATTTGAAGTTTTAGCAATTCATGTAGATCATGGCATAAGAGAAAACAGTGTCAAAGATTCTAAATTTGTTTCTGAGTATTGCAAAAATAAAAGTATAAGATTATATACTTTTAAAATTAATGTAAGAGAATTAGCAAAAGAAAGAAACGAGTCAATTGAAACAGTTGCAAGGGATGCTAGATACAAAATCTTTGAATCCTTGATTGAAAAAGAAATTGTAAATAAAATTGCATTAGCTCATCATGCAGAAGATCAAGCAGAAACTATATTAATGCATATTTTTCGTGGTTCAGGTATTTCAGGTGCGAAAGGAATGGAGGTGTTAAGTAGAGATATTTATATTAGACCAATGTTAAACACCCGAAAAAAAACAATATTAAAATATATAAAAGAAAACAGTATACCTTATGTTCAAGATGAAACTAATTATGAAGATACATATCAAAGGAATTATTTAAGAAATAAAATAATGCCAATAGTTATAGAAAGATTTCCTGGTGCTATAGACGCAATAAATAGTTTTGGAAAAACTTGTAAAGAAGATGATGATTATATAAATACCCAAATCAACAATGAAATCCTTTTAAAAGAGAGCAATAAAAGCATAAAAATTCCATGTTCATATTTTTTAAATGAGACAGCATTGTCATCAAGGATAATATTCAAGGCAATTAATGAAGTAGGAATTTATAAAAATATAGAAAAAAAACATATTGAAATGATAATTAATTTAGCGCTGAATAGTGAAAATGGAAGAAAGATTAAATTACCTATGGGATTATCAGTTTATAAAGAATATGATTATGTTACATTAACAAATGAAACAAAAAATATAAAAGAAATAAATATACCTTTTAAAAGTGGAACTTACAAATTCGAGGGATTTGGTAAAATTAGAATTTCAAAAACAAAAGAATTTCAATGGAATAGCGAAAAGTTAATAATTGATGCAACTAAATTACCTAAAGATGCAGTTTGGAGATATAGAAAAGATGGAGATTTTATTAAAAAAATTAATGGCGGAACGCAAAAACTAAAAACATATTTTAATCAAAAAAAAATCCCGCTAAGGATGCGAGATTTTATACCTGTTCTAGCGAGTGGGAACGAAATTTTTGTTGTTGCAGGAGTTGATATTAGTGAAAAAGTAAAAGTCGAAGACAAAAATAATAAATGTTATGAAATAAAAGTTATAAAGTAGAATTATTTGAGTTGTCAATTTGTTCAAATTCAACTAAAACGCTTGCTGAAATTTGAATTTTCCCTATATTAATAAAATCAGACAACGAATCAGTTGTTAAATTAGTTTTATAAATATTATTGAAAAAATTTTTTTCTTCCGTTATTTTTTTAATAGTTAAATTTTCAGAAACTAATGATGAAGCTTTTGATTTTGCATTTTCTAACGCTTTGTTAATAGCTTCATTGTAATATTTTTCTGAGTCTGAACAAGTGAAAGAAATTCTTTCAATTCTGTTTGCTCCTTGTTCTAAAATATTTTGTAACAAATCAGAAATATTTTCTAAATTAGTAGTTTTAAAAGAGATTATGGTTGACGCTTGATGCTGAAAGGTCTCACTACCATTTATATAATCGTATTTTTGAAATATATTATAAGTTTTAGTAATAATATCATCTTTAGATATACCCGTATTTTGCAAATAAGCAATTATTTGACTTGCCTTGTTATTCATTTCAGAAACAGCAACTGATAAATCTGCATCAGTTTGATCAACACCGACGTCAATTATAGCAAGGTCAGGATTCACATCAATTATAGCACTTCCAGTAACAATTATATCAGTGTCAGCAAAAACAATGTTGAAATTATTAACACAACACAAAGCAAATGTAAAAATACATAAAATTGAAAAAGAAAATAATAAATAAATTTTTTTCATAAAACCTCCAACATTAATATTTCTAATTTTAAAAAAAATATAACATTATTATTTAAAAGGAAGATATCTAGATTTATCATAAACTTTTAAGCAATCAAAAAATTGTGCATATTCAGTTTGGCAATTACGCAAAGAATTACCATCTAAAGGATGCCGATAAAGATAAGTAGCATTTTCTTCTAATATTTCTATTTTTTTTGGGGTTGGTCCTGTGCAGAGAAAAATATTAAAACCGTTATCTTTTAAGTAGTTATTGTTAAAACTTCCAGGTTGATGAATTCCACCCGGGTAACAATAAATATTAGTTTGACCAATAAATTGACCGATTTCATTTTTCCATTTTAAACAATCATTAATAAAACTTTTACTAGATGTGTTAATATTATTAATATGTCCATAACTATGTGAGGCAAATTTATAACCTCTTTCTTTTAATAAAGAAATTAAATTTTGCAGTTCATTTTTCTCTTTATTTAATTCATCGTTTTTTAAATATGTGTCTTCAAAAACTCTATATCCAAAAGCACCGTTATAACCCGTTACACATAATATAGCACGCGCATTATTATAAGCAAAATCAGGATATCTTTTAATAAAAGATTCTAAAATTGTGACAATATCTCTATCTTGAGTTATTTTATTTTCTTCACATGATGTAAAATCGTAAAATTCATTATCTCTAACAATTAATTTTTCAATAATGCCACGATTTTTAGTGTCATAAGATAAATCATCAAAGCTTAATATTAAAGGTTTCTTACCGTTAAAATTCAAATTAGGCTTTACTACTAATTTATTATCTACAACATCATATACATCATCAATATCAACAAGTATGTAATTGTTATGATAGAATTCCAATAAAATATTTCTAAATTCTGTTGTCGTTATATGGTCTTTATCGAAGCAGTGTCGTAAACTGTTAGAAGGTTTAAAAGCAAGGGAAGTGTTATAAACTAATTCATGTGAAAAAAAATGATGGATTTCTAAATTATCTGAATTATCTGCAAAAACTAAGTAAGAATTTGAAGTAAAAAGAAAGATTAAAGAAAATAACAAAAATAAGAGAGTTTTCATATTACTATTTTTTGAAATAATAAAAAAAATATTAATAAAAAAACAATAAAAATGTCATTGCCATTTTTATTGTTTTCGCTATTTTATTTAATTTTATTTTATTCCTTTCCTAATTGACCAAAAATTTCACGAAGATGAGCATCTTTAAATATTCCGTTTTTATCACACTTTGCATAAGTATTTTTAAATTCTTCAGGTGCAATACCATAAATATCTTTTGAATCAGTTATGTTTAACCAACTACCTATTTTAAGATGTTGTTCTTCGCCCCAAGATGTAAGAATAGAAATATCTTCATTTATTTGCAAAGCTAAAATAGGAGCCCCTTTTGGTGCATGTTTTCCGTCAACACCAGTTTCAATTTCATATCTTTTTTCAAACTTGTCTCCAGGAATTATGTATTGTTCGCCACCTGGATTCGTAGCAATCCAATCACCTTTGTTTGCAATATTAGTTGTTTCTACCGTACCATCACTTAGAATTGTTGTTATTTTTTCTCCACCAAGAGCTCTTTTTGCTTGTATTTTAGCGTACTTTTTAAAATAACTAGGAGTCGCTCCTTTTTCAATCAAATCTTTTACATAATTTTTTGTATCACTTATTTTTTTTTCCATTTTTACCTCCATTAAAATTATAAATAAATTTTTATAAAAAGTCAAGAATAATAATTTAAAATAAATTAAATAAATTTTATTTGACAAAAAATTATACAGATGTTAAAATAACACAAGTTGGAGAAGTACCCAAGTGGTCGAAGGGGCTCCCCTGCTAAGGGAGTAGGTTTGTAAAAGGGCGCGAGGGTTCAAATCCCTCCTTCTCCGCCAAAAAAAAGACACCATTATAATGGTCTTTTTTTTGTTCTTAAATTTCACCTATAAGTATTTTACTTAATATGGATTATTTAATTGTTTGAATATTCAAATCTAAATCATTTTTTGTGCAGAAAACGTTTTTATCATAATGATTTTCAATTGCGTTCAAATAAAATTCGATGTCATTTTCATTTAAAAGATTATAGTTATGTCCATCAATGCCGACATTTAATCCAAAAGTTTTCACAACTTGAAGGCGATGAATATGTCCAAATAAATTCATGATATTGTTTTGACAATCCAATGGTTCGTGAGTTAAATTTAATGATTTATTATTAACTTTTAATATTAAATTATTTGAAACATTATAAAATATCAAAAGATTTTAAATAATTTATATAAAAATTGTTTAAAGAATAATAGTAAATACAAAATATAATTTTAAAATAGTAAATTTATTTGGAAATTATAAATTTTTGTGGCATAATATAGTTAATTAAAAGGAGTTTGTATGTCAAATAATAAATTTAAATTTACAAAACCGGAAAATTGGAAGATTATAAAACCTGAAAAATATAAAGATTTTTCAATTCTCTCAACAGAATTAGTTCCTTGCATATATGGGTTTGCCATTAAAAGAGAAAGTCAAGGATATGATGTTGTTAGTATGTTTGATTATGGTGAAAGTTCAGGAGAATTTATAAAAGAATTAAATGATGAACTTAATCGTTTAGAAAAAGATAATAAAGCTGTCGATTCAATTAATGATTATATTAAGGAAAATGCTTCAGATTATGCTGTTACAGAAACTTCATCAATGAAGCCAATATATCATAAACCTGTAAAATTATATGATAAAAATGTTTATATAAATATAATGGAAATTAAAACTAATGTTGGAAAAAGTTTTTCTTTGCAATTGTTTGTCAAATTAGATAAAAATTTAGTTTGTTTTGGTACTTCTGTTCCTAAAATTGATATCAACAATCCTTTGGATAGTATTATTGAAGAATATGAATTTGTTAAAGATCTTGTTAATGTTTTAATTAAATCATTAGATATTGCTTAAAATATGGTTAAAAATAAATCCCTTGCATAAAATACATTGCAAGGGATTTTTATTGTTGGTCTAAAAACTAAATTATGCAATAAAAAAATAATAAAATGTTTGAATATCAGTTAGTTGTTCCTATTAATAGAAAAAAAATTATAAGTAAAATAAATGAAGATTTAGAATCAATTTCTAATGAGTTTTCTTTAATTATAACTTCTTATGACACAGAAAAAAATAAAAATATAATAATTGCTTGTGAAGATCTTGAAAAAGAAAGAATGTGCTTTTATATTTCTGAAATTGTGTCGAATATTATTTCGTTGTTTTATAAAACTGAATTTATTGAAAATAATTTATTATTACCAATAAAAAATGAAGTTGGATACATTGCATTTAAAAAAGCACTTGTGGCTTTTGACAGAGAAACTGATAAATATATTATTAGTAAAGCTTTAAAGATAAACAAAATTTTAAATTTAGAATCATTTTATAATTTTAGATTAAAACAGCTTAGAATTAAATGGCTAGAACTTATTAAGTTGGCTAATGATAATGCAGGATATCTTTTATGCAACGATACTTTTATTGATTTATTAAAATTTTTAATAGAAAATATCGAAATATCAGTTGGTGTTGTTAATGTTTTAAAAGAAAATAATAATTTTGTTATTTGCGATGAATATTTTAATAAGATAAATAAAAAACAAATTGACATACAAGAAATAGACGAACAAAATTTAAATAATGATGTTAATTTAATAACTTCACTAATAGCTTTATCTCCCAAAAAAATTAATATACATTGTGATAAATATGAGAATAGTCAAACATTAACTTTGTTATCTCAAATTTTTGAAAATAGAATAACAATAATGCCGGTTGAATTCTAAATTTTTTTTAAAAGATTTGACTTTAAAATAAAGTTGTTGTATCTTTATCATGAGGTAACGTATGAAAAATATTATTGAAGAAAATGAATTAGAAATGATGGGAAGACATTCTTTGGCGCATGTGTTAGCGAAAGCAGTTGTTAAATTATTTCCAACAGCAAAATTAGCTATAGGCCCTGCAATTAGCGATGGATTTTATTACGATTTTGATGTTGAAACTCCATTTAATCAAGAAGATTTTTCAAAAATCGAAAAAGAAATGAAATCTATTATAAATAAAGGAGAAAATTTTAAGAAAAATATAGTTTCAAAAGATGAAGCTTTAAATTTATTTAAAAACAATTCTTATAAAACTGAACTTATTAACGATTTTTCTGACGATGAAGAAATTTCTTTATATTATTTAGGTGATGATTTTTTTGATTTATGCAGAGGTCCTCATGTTGAAAATACGAAGGCTCTTCAAAATTATGGTTTTAAAATTGCAAGAGTGAGCGGAGCATACTGGAGAGGAAGTGAAAAAAACAAAATGCTTCAAAGAATTTACGTTTATGCATTTAAAAATAAAGAAGATTTATTAAAACATATTGAAATGATTGAAAACGCAATAAAAAGAGATCATAATAAATTAGGAAGAGAATTAGGCATTTTTACAACTGTTGATTATATTGGGCAAGGCTTACCAATTTTATTGCCAAACGGAGCAAGAATAATTCAAATACTGCAAAGATTTGTTGAAGATGAAGAACAAAAAAGAGGTTGGCAATTAACAAAAACTCCATATATGGCAAAAAGTGATTTGTATAAAATTTCTGGGCATTGGGATCATTACAAAGACGGCATGTTTATAATTGGAGATGAAAAAAACAGCAAAGAAGTTTTAGCGTTAAGACCAATGACATGTCCTTTTCAGTATCAAGCATATTTAAATAAGTCAAGATCTTATAGAGATTTGCCTTTGAGATATAACGAAACTTCGACATTGTTTAGAAATGAAGATAGTGGGGAAATGCATGGATTGATAAGAGTAAGACAGTTTACAATTTCGGAAGGACATTTAATGTGCACTCCAGAACAACTTGAAGAAGAATTTAAATCATGTGTTGAATTAGCAATATTTATGTTAAAAACATTAGGATTGTATGAAGATGCATCTTATAGATTTTCACAATGGGATCCAACTCATAAAGAAAAATATATCGGGACAGATTCTCAATGGGAAGAAGCTCAATCAGCAATGGAAAATATTTTAAATCATTTAAACATTCCATATTCAATAGGTGTTGGCGAAGCAGCTTTTTATGGTCCCAAATTAGATATACAAATAAAAAATGTTTTCGGTAAAGAAGATACTCTTATTACAATTCAAATTGATCAAATGTTAGCTGAAAAATTTGGTATGGAATATGTTGACAAAGATGGTGTAAAAAAGAATCCATATATAATTCATAGAACTTCTTTGGGTTGTTATGAAAGAACATTGGCTTATTTAATTGAAAAATATGCAGGAGCTTTTCCTCTTTGGTTGGCTCCAACGCAAGTTAAAGTTATGAATATTTCTGATAATTCTTTAGATTACGCAAATGAAATTTCGAAAATACTAAAAGAAAACAATATTAGAGTTGAAGAAGATTTTAGAAACGAAAAAATAGGGTATAAAATACGTGAAGCACAATTAATGAAAGTGCCTTACATGATTATTATAGGGGATAAGGAAGCTGAAACAAAAACTATATCAATAAGAGGTAGAAACAATGAAAATGCTTCTTTACTTGAATTAAATAGTTTTATTGATAGATTGAAAAATGAAATACAAACAAAAAAAATATAAAATTTATGAATAATATACATTCAATATATAGGCTAATATTTTTAAGGCAAACTAAATATAGTGTGAATTTTATAAAATAATTTTGTAAAAAATTTAAAAAAACGCTTACTATTTTAAAAAATAAAGTTATCAACATTTATAAACGTATATTATAGCCCATAATTAGGCACTTTTATGAAAAATAAAAAAATAAGTGTGGAAATGTGGATAACTTTTAGAAAAATCATCAAAAATAATAAAAATTCATCAAAAATTTATAATTATTAACATTAATGAATAAATATTTAATTGTTGATATGTGGATAACTTAACGTGCTTTTTATATTATATTTGTTGTTATGAGGCTTCATGCTATAAAAATAATAAAAATATAATAGAATAATAAGATATTTTGTAATATAGGAGAAAAAAAGATATAATAAATAATATGGTGGAATTTAATAAAATAAATATATTAGAATATAGTCCTATTGCTTTAGCTTTAATTGGAGATGGAGTTCATACATTATTTGTAAGAGAAAAAATATTAAAATTAAATAATATAACTTCTGGAAGATTACATCTTGAAAGCGCTAAGAAATGCAAAGCTTCAGCACAGAGTGAAGTTTTTGATAAAATAAAAAACGAATTATTAGAAGATGAATTAGCAATAGCTAACAGGGCGCGTAATCATAAAACTCATTCAGTTAAAAACAATTCAATAGAAGATTATAAAAAAGCAACTGCATTTGAAGCGCTAATCGGCTATTTATATTTGTTAAAACAATATGATAGAATGAATGAGATATTAGAAAAATCATTTGAATATGTATAAGGAAGTATATGGAAATATTTGGGAAAAATTCGATATTAGAAGCTATAAAAAACAAAATAACATTTAACAAATTATATATTGATAAAAATTTAAAAGATAATAATTCTCAGCAAATTATAAATTTAGCTAAAGAAAATTGCATTAAAATTGAGTTTGTTAATAAACAATTTATTGAGTATAAATCTAAGAAAATAAAAAGCAATAACGAAAAAATAAATCATCAAGGCTTTTGGGGCGAAATAATAGATTTTAAATATTGTCAAGTTAGCGACATAATAAATGAATCAAAAAAGAGAGAAGAAGATCCATTTATTTTAATTTTGGACGGAATAGAAGATCCACATAATTTAGGGGCAATAATTAGAACAGCAGAATGTTCAGGAGTTCACGGTATAATAATTCCAGAACATAGAGCATGTTTAGTGAATGAAACAGTTATAAAAACAAGTGCAGGAGCAATATCAAATTTTTTGATTGCAAGAGTTAATAATTTATCTAACGTTATTAATTATTTAAAACAAAACGGATTATGGATTTTTGCTTGCGAAACAGGAGGGCAAAATTTATATCGTACTAATTTACAAGGACCAGTTGCAATAATAATGGGAAGCGAAGGTAGAGGTGTTAGTAGATTGGTTAAAGAGCAAGCAGATGATGTTGTAACTATTCCTATGTTTGGAAAGATAAATAGTCTTAATGTGTCAGTTGCAACAGGAATTGTTGTTTATGAAGTAGTAAAGCAAAGGCATTTGTAATTGTAAAAACTAACAATTAAATAATCAGAATTTAGTTTGACAAATTAAACTTAAATAAAGTATTATTAACTAAATATGAAGAATAAGATTAATTATATAAAAAAAGTTAATATATATAAACCTTCAATACCGTTATGGTTATTAAATTTATTAAAATCGATATTTATAACTTTTATAATATGTTGTGCGTTTGTTGCAGTTTTTTCATTTATTTATATTTGTACAAGCGTTGATGGAGTATCAATGTATCCAACAATAAATGCTTTAAGCTATGATAAAGATGGGAACAGAATTGAAGGGGCTCAATTAGATTCAGTATATATTAATAGATTTGCTTCATGCGATTATGGGGATATAATAATAATTAATAATCCACCTGAGTCATTAAGTAATAAATATGTTATAAAAAGATTAATAGCTAAGGGGGGGGATAAAATTGCAATAGCACCAGTAACAAACGAAATTATTCCAGAAAGTAGAACCTATAAAGTTTTTATAATTAAAAAGGGTAGTAGTAAAATTGAAGTTCTAGAAGAAACATATTTAGATAAGAATATATCTTTATATAAAGCTTATAAACAATTTGATGCTTATAGATTGGAAAATGAAGAAAAATTTATTAAATTAAATACTGAGTTTGGATATGTTAATTTTTTAAATATAAAAGAAGATGAATTATTTTATTTAGGGGACAATAGAGAAGATAGTAAGGATTGTTCAAAATATGGAGCTGTCAACATAAGTCATTATGTTGGAAGAGTTGATATAATTGTTTATGGAGGGAAAAATAATTTTAGTTATATATTTTTATATTTTTGGAACAAAATTTTTGGTTAGGGAGAAATTATGGAAATAATAATAACGACAGATAGCACATCAGATTTACCAAAAGAAATTATAAATAATAAACCTATAAAAGTCATGCCTCTTATAGTTAATTTAGGAGATGAAGAGTATTATGATGGAGTTAATTTAGAAATTGAAGAAATCTTTAGTTTTGTTGAAAATAAAAATATCTTACCTAAAACTGCAGCGCGAAGCCCAAATGAATATAAGGTTTTTTTTGAAGAAACCATAAAAGAAAACAAATGTAAATATTTAATTCATATTTCTTTATCTTCATCTCTTTCTTCCTCATACGAAAATGCGAAACAGGCATCAGAAAATTTTAATAATGTGTATGTAGTTGATTCAAAATCTCTATCTTCTGGTAGTGGACTTTTAGTTATGTCGGCTGTTGATAAAATTGAAGAAGGTAAAGAAATAAGAACGATTTTAGATGAAATTAAAAATGAAGTTGAAAAAGTTCAAGCTTCTTTTATTATCAATGATTTAAATTATTTACATAAAGGTGGAAGATGTTCAGCCATTGCATTGTTTGGTGCGAATATTTTAAGAATTAAACCTAAAATAAAATTAACAAATGGGAAAATGGAAGTTGACAAAAAATATTTAGGAAAGAATTTTAATGTATTGTCCAATTATGTTGATGATTTATTAAAAGAAAATAAAAATATAAATAAAAGAAGAGTATTTATTACTTATACATCAGAAGATCAAGAAATAAATGATATGATAAAATCTAAACTTGAAAAGTTGGAATTTGATAATATCATAACAAATTTTGCTGGGTCAACAATATCTAGTCATTGTGGAAGAAATTGTCTAGGAGTCCTATTTATAAATCAAAATTAAATTTTAGTCTTTATATTATTACCTTTATTTTTCATTTCTCTTAAATAATTCAATAAAGTCACATTTTTATAAGACTTTTTGTATTTTTCAGCCAAAAGGTTAGCAAGTTGAGTTTTTAAATATAAATTTTCTTCATTTATTACTGAAATAGTTTTATCTCTTTGAGTTAATAGATTATTTGTATCAGCTAATGCTTTTTCCGTTTTTGCTAATTTAACTGTTGTATTTCTTAAAATATTTGAGTTACTGTTAGATTGTTCAATTAATTTTGATTGTGCATTTTCTATTGCTGATTTTCTAACTAATTTTATTAATCCAAGGACCAAGCTATTAATATCATCATCACTTAATATTTTTTGTTCTTTTTTTTGCATAAAAATTACATTGTTAGATGTTTTGTGTCTTGATTTTAATCCTGATTGCCGTAATTCATTAAGGCAATCATTATATAATTTTTTATTGTTTTTTAAAATTGATCTAAATTTATTTTGACATCTAATCATCTCTTTAATATTATTATTTGAAATATTTAAGCATGCTTTTCTTACAGATATACCTAAACATTTTTGTCTTAAAATTTCTTTAACTAAACTTTTTGTTTCGTATTCAGTAAAAGAGTAAGTTTTTTTTGTTATATGATTTTCTAAATTGATTCCTAAATTTTTTGCAAAATTAGGATTTTCTTTAAGTTTTATTAACTCTTTATAATAATAATTTCTAATGCTTTTATAACTTCGATTGTTTTTTTGTGCAAACTCTTTAAAAGCTAAAAGTAAATTTTTGTTATTTAATTTACATTTTTCTACTAATAAAAATAAACTTTTTATATCAGATGATTCCCAACCTTTATTTTTCATAAAAACTCCTAAAAAATTATTGTCAACAAATATAATAAATAAACATTTTTTAATTTACTAATGAATAAAATATTATTATGAATAAAATGTATATACATTTTCAAACAGAAAGCTTTGATGCAACAATTAAATTATATGAAAACAATAATGAGATTTTTTCTATTTCAACAACTGAAAGTTTAAATGATGAAATTGGTTTTGAAGTGTCAGATTTTAATGAAATGGGAATTAATGTTTATCCTCATAAAACTTCAAATTATTTAAGTTATAATTGTAAAATATTTTTAAAAAACGATATGATTTATTGTAATAATCATTACATTAAAATATTTAAACTGCCTAAAAACCATTATTATATAAAACTGTATCCTTTATCTATTTTTAACAAAAATTTAGAAAGTGATAAAATTGAAGTTGAAAAAAATAATATAAAATGTTTGGATTATTTAGAAGATATATGTGGGAGAGCTAGAGTGGAGGTATATGCGTCAGGGAATAAAAACATTTTAAAAAAAGAAGAATATTTTGTTTATTTAAATGATGAAAAAGATGAAACGCCAAATGAATATAAATTGCTAGACTTTTTCCAATCAATTTTTGCCAATGATTTTAAATACGCAAACAGTTTATTAACTGCATCACTGCAAGAAGTTTTAAATAAGAATGCAATTAAAGAATATTTTGGAAAATTTAATTTTTGTAAGATGGTTAATTATTATGATCAAATAAGTGTGGTGATCTTTTATGAGAAAGAATGCCAGGCAAAGGTTTATACATGTAATTTTGATTATGATAAAATAAGTGATATTTATGAAATAAATTAATTTGACAATCTATTTGTTTTTGTATAAACTAAGCATGTGAGAAGCTCTCCTTATAAAAAATGTCCAAGATGTAATGAAAAATGTTTTATTAACGAAAAAGCTTGCCATGAGTGTGGGCTTATTTTTGAAAGACTTAATTATACTTCTAATAAAACTGCTAAAAAATTAATTTTAAGAGGAAATTTTAAAGATACAATTAAAACTAAGAACTGGCCTTATGATGTTAGTAAAATAAAAGCATTAATTCTTTGTGGATTTTTAGGATTAACAGGAGCGCATAATTTTTATTTAGGAAGATTTTTAAAAGCCGGATTAATGCTTTTTGGGCTACTTTTTTCAGTTGTTATGGTATTATTAACTGAATATATTTATGGAACAGGAACCTGGTATATTTTATTATCAATAGTTATTATACCAGGATGTGCTTCATTAATTTTTTGGTTTACTGATTTTATTGCAATTTTATTTGAAAGATATAAAATTCCTGTTGCAATAAATGAAGATTTATATAAAATTAAGGAACATATTCTTGATAAACAAAATAATAACGATAGTGAAAAAAATAATAAAAATAAATTAAGTAAAAAAAACAAAACGAAAGATGATATTAATGCAAAGATTAATGTTAAAATAAGCGATGGTGAGTGTAAAGATAATGAGATAATAAATAAAAAAAATAATAAAAAAATAAAAAATAAAAAATAAAAAGGAATATATATGGAAACTGTAGTTGTTGGAATGAGTGGAGGTGTAGATTCAGCAGTCAGTGCTTATTTATTAAAAAAAGAAGGCAAAAATGTTATTGCCGTTTTTATGATAAATTGGGAAGAAACTGACGATGGAGCTTGCACAAGCGAACAAGACTATGAAGATGTAAAAAGAGTTTGTGCAAAAATAGGAATTCCTTATTACACAGTTAATTATTCTAAAGAATATTATGACAGAGTATTTAAATATTTTTTAAAAGAGTATTCAGAGGGTAGAACGCCAAATCCTGATGTTTTATGTAATAGAGAAATAAAATTTGGTCCATTCCTAGAATTCGCAAATAAAATAGGAGCAGACAAAATTGCAACTGGACATTATGCAAAAGTTATTGAAAAAAATAATAAGTATTATTTATATAAAGCAAAGGATAAAAACAAAGATCAATCTTATTTTTTAAATCAATTAAATCAAAAACAATTAAAGAGTGTTATATTTCCTTTAGCCGATATTGAAAAAACAAAAGTAAGGGAAATAGCAAAAGAGTTAAAATTATCAAATGCAAGCAAAAAAGATTCAACTGGTGTTTGTTTTATTGGTGAACGAAATTTTAAAAAATTCCTAAAAAACTTTTTACCGGCAAAGCCTGGAAAAATAGTAACAACAACTGGAGAAATTGTTGGAGAACATGATGGTTTAATGTATTACACTATTGGGCAAAGAAGAGGATTAAATATTGGGGGCAAGATAAATGGAAATGGAAAAAGATGGTTTGTTTTAGATAAGGATTTAACAAAGAATCAATTAATAGTTTCTCAAGGAGAATCTGAAGGTTTGTTTTCAAAAGGATTGTTTGCTGAAAATTTTAATTGGATTCCAGAAATACCTGAAGAAAAAGAATTTAAATGTTATGCCAAATTTAGATACAGACAACCTGATCAAGATGTTAAAGTTATTATTTTAGATGAAAAAAATATAAAGATAGTTTTTGATAAAGAGCAAAGAGCAATAACACCAGGACAGTATGTTGTTTTATATAATAAAGATGAAATGTGTTTGGGCGGCGGAGTTATAAAAAGTTATTTTAAATAAAAAAAGCTATTTTAAATAGCTCTTATTGTTTTTGAAATTTTCCGTTTTTCTTATGAACTCTGAGATTTGCGTTGTTGTTTTCAGAAATTTTTTCTGCATATTCAAGAGCTTCAGCTTTGGTTGAAAATCTTTTTGATGCTCTTGATGCTCCTGTTTTTTTAACAACCCATTCTTTATTTGTTTTATCGTATGTCACGCCATATGTAACATTAGATTTTTCGATTTTTTCTAATTTTGTTGTTTCATTTTTTTCATTTGTTTTATCAGATTCTAATTGTTTATTTTTTGTTTTTCCGGTTTTTTGTATTTTAGACATTGATTTTTCAGATTTTGTTTTCTTAGTTTTTTCTTTAATTGAAACATCTTTTTTATTTTCTTCAACTTTTAAAATTTCTTCATCTTCTTCAACTTTATCAATTTTTTTATCTTCTTTTGAAGAAGGTGATTCTTCTGAAACTTCGTTATTTATTTCGGAGTTATCTTTTACAGATAATTCTTTAGTATTATTTTTTTTCATTTTTATAATGTTTAAGATTAAAAATATAATACTAATAATCAATGCAGCAATTAATACGCCAATTACTATCCAAACTCCATTGCCACTCATAAATTCATCAAAACCTGCTAATAAATATTTCATTTGTACACCTCACAAAGTATATTATAGCATTAAAAAATTATAAAATCAAGTATAAAAAAAAATTTAAAAAAATAAAAAAATTAATATATAATTAAATCATGAAAGAATACTATATGAATCTTGCAATATGTCAAGCAAAAAAAGCTTTTAAAAAAGGCGAAGTGCCCATTGGAGCTATAATTGTTAAAAATGGAAAAATAGTTTCTAAAGCATATAATAATAGAGAAAAGTCAAAGAATGCAATTAATCATGCTGAAATAATAGCAATAAAAAAAGCTTGTAAAAAATTACATGATTGGAGATTAGAAGGATGCGAAATATATGTGACTTTACAGCCATGTATAATGTGTTTTGGTGCAATATTAAATAGTAGAATAAAGAAAATTTATTACGGAGCTAAAGATAATAAATTTTTGGGAAGTTTATCTGATAGTAAATATAATTGTTTAAATCATAATATAAATATTGAGGGTGGAATATTAGAAAAAGAATGTGAATTAATTTTAAAAAATTTTTTTAAAAAAATTCGAAAAAAATAAGTTGAATATTAATTTAATATATTATATAATTTTAAAAGAGGTGTTTATGGATAATCAATTTGGAGAGGGAACAAAAATTATATGGAAAGATAGGAAAAGATGGTGTGGACTTCCTTGGTCTTTTACAAGATATTATATTGTTGAAAAAGAAGGTTCATGGCTAAAGCTTTTCACATCAATAGGATTTTTAAATATAAACGGCGAAGAATTAAATATTTATAGAATATATGATATATCTGTGCAAACAACATTATCTAACAGAATTTTCGGAACAGGGACAATAACTTTACATTGTAGCTCAAATAGTGTTGATCAAGTTTTTTTAATTAGAATAAAACATCCTTATAAAGTCAGGGCGTTATTACAAGAATTAATTGAAAAAGAAAGGGCAAAGAAAGGGACCAGTTTGGGTGAGTTTACATATTAAAATTTAATATATGGATTAAAAATTTTAAATTATCTAATACTATAATAAAGAGAGTAAAAATGTTAAGTAAAGAGAAATTATCAAACACGATTGCAGGAATTTTTGATTTAATTCTCGGCGCGTTATCGTTAATAGGATTAATACTATTTAATATTTATAAAATTAATATAAATAATTTGTTAACAAGTCCAATGTATGTTGCGTCGTATATTTTTAGTATTGTTTTTTTTAGTATAATAGTAACAGGTTTTATTTTTTTTGGAATAAAAACTTTATTTTATAACAAATATGATACACCTAAATATATTGAAAAATCGGGTATGTTTTTAACATTTGCAATAATAGAATTATTAACATGTATAATTGTTTTTATTTCAACTATAAGTCAGTTTAATATTTTATTATTATCCTTTTTTATTTGTAATTTGCTTATAATAATATTGAGAACGATAGCATGTTTATTTATAAACAAAACAATAAAATTAAGAAAAGAAATTAATTGTGAAAAACAATAAAAAACTCCATGGGGAGTTTTTTTTATATATTACCAACAGTTCTTGGATAAAATTCAACATCTCTAATATTTGTCATTCCAGTGATATACATTATTAATCTTTCAAATCCTAATCCGTATCCACCATGTTTATTAGTGCCGTATCTTCTTGTATCAATATAATCTTTGTAATCTTCCACATTTAAATTTAATTCTTTCATTCTATTCAATAATACATCTAATCTTTCTTCTCTTTGACTTCCTCCCATTAATTCTCCAACACCTGGAACTAATAAATCAACAGCTGCAACTGTTTTATTGTCGTCATTTAAACGCATATAAAAAGCTTTTATTTCTTTTGGATAATTTATTAAAAAAACTGGTCTTTTATAAACTTTTTCTGTCAAATATCTTTCGTGCTCACTTTGCAAGTCGGCACCCCAATAAACTGGAAATTCAAATTGGTCTTTAACCTCTTCTAAAATTTTTATTGCATCTGTGTAGTCTAGTTTGACAAATTCACTATCAATTATTGTTTTTAATCTAGAAATTAAATCCTTATCAATAAAATTATTTAAAAATTGTATTTCAGCTTCACAATTTTCTAAAACGTAGTTAATAACATACTTAAGCATTTCTTCTTCGTTTTGCATAACATCATTTAAGTCTGCAAAACACATCTCTGGTTCCATCATCCAAAATTCAGCTGCATGTCTCGAGGTGTTAGAATTTTCGGCTCTAAAAGTTGGGCCGAAAGTATAAGTATTGCAAAACGCATGAGTTATAGGTTCTTCATCAATTTGTCCTGAAACGGTCATAAAAACTTTTTTCCCAAAAAAATCATTTTTATAGTCCACTTTACCGTTTTTTACAATTTCATCTAAATCAAGAGTTGTAACTTGGAACATAGATCCTGCGCCCTCACAATCGCTGGAAGTTATTATAGGAGTGTTGACATAAATAAAATTTTTTTCATTAAAAAATTTATGAATTGCAAATGCTGCTTTAGAACGTATTCTAAAAACTGCATTAAACAAATTTGTTCTAGGTCTTAAAGCTGGTTTTTCTCTTAAGAATTCTAAGCTATGTCCTTTTTTTTGCATAGGAAAATCAGATTCGCATGGCCCACAAATTACAACTTTATTAGCATTTATTTCATAAGGTTGTTTGTTTTCAGGAGTTATAACAATCTTACCAATAATCTCAAAAGATGTGCCAGTTATTTGTTTTATTATTTCATCATAATTTTCAATTTTTTCTTTTTCAATTATAATTTGACAACTTTTAAACGAACCATCATTTAATTCAATAAAACTAATATTTTTTGAATTTCTGATTGTTCTTGCCCATCCACAAATTTTTAATTCTTTATCTTTAAGATTTTCAAAGTTTTTGTTAATATATTCAATTGTTGTTCTTTTCATAAATTCTCCTACTTATTCAATTTTATATGAACTTCTTTTAGTTGTTCTTGAGTTACTTCATTAGGAGCACTCATCATTAAATCTTGTGCATTTTTGTTAAAAGGAAAGGCTATAACATCTCTTATTATATCTGTTTCGCACAAAAACATAACAACTCTATCAAATCCAAATGCAGCGCCAGCGTGAGGTGGGGCACCAAATGAAAAAGCGTGAAAAAGGGCTGGAAATTTTTGTTCAATAACGTTTTTTTCATAACCAGCAATTTCGAAGGCTTTAACCATAATTTCAGGATCGTGATTTCTGACAGCACCACTTGCAAGTTCAACACCATTTAATACAACATCATATTGATAAGCTAATATATTTAAAGGATTTTTTGATAATAAACTATCAATTCCTCCTTGTGGCATTGAAAAAGGGTTGTGAGAAAAATTAATTTTATTAGTTTGTTCATCAATTTCATAAAAAGGAAAATTATTTATCCAGCAAAAATGAAATTTATTTTTGTCTATTAAATTTAGTTCTTCTCCTAATTTATTCCTAAAAATTCCCATTAATTTTATTGCTTTATTTTTATCATCTGCAATAATAAATGCACTGGAATTTTTAGTCAACTTTTGTTTAAAATAATTTAATTCGTTTTCATTTAAGCTTTTAAATATTGATCCGGAAATTTCATTTAAGTTATTGTTTTTCAACCAAAATAATCCTTTTCCTTCTAGAGATTGAATATATTTATTTAAATTATCGTAAAAGCTTCTAGGCTTTTCATTTGTTGGAGCAATTATCATTTTAATTGTTTTACCTAAAAAAGGACTTATTTTTGTGTCTTTAAAAATTTCTGTAACATCTTCAACTAATAATGGATTTCTTAAATCTGGCTTATCAGAACAATATTTATTTATTGAATCTATGTAATTTATTCTTTCAAATGGTGGTGGAGTAATATCTTTGTCAGGTGCAAAATGTTTAAATGTTGAAAACAAAACATCTTCCATAACAGCGAATACATCTTCTTGAGTTGCAAAACTCATTTCCATATCCATTTGATAAAATTCTCCTGGGGAACGATCGGCTCTTGCATCTTCATCTCTAAAACAAGGTGCTATTTGAAAATATTTATCAAAGCCAGAAACCATTAGCAATTGCTTAAATTGTTGAGGGCTTTGAGGCAATGCGTAAAACTTTCCAGGATTTAAACGACTCGGAACTAGAAAATCTCTTGCTCCTTCTGGAGAGGAACTAGTTAAAATTGGTGTTTGTATTTCATTAAATCCCAACGAATACATTTTGTCTCTGACAAATTTTAAAATATTACTTCTTAAAATTATATTTTCATGTAGCTTTTTATTTCTTAAATCTAAATACCTATATTTTAATTTTAATTCTTCTTTTACATTCACATCGTTAATTTCAAATGGTAAAATTGATTCACATTTGCCAAGAATTTCTATTGAATAAGCTAAAATTTCAATTTCTCCTGTCGGCATATTTAAATTCTTGCTTTCTCTTTCAATAACAATGCCTTTAACTTTAACAACACATTCTTTATTTAAATTTAATAATAATTTTTCATCTTTAACTAAAACTTGAGTAATTCCATAATTGTCTCTTATTGTTAAAAAGGTTAAACCTCCTAATTTTCTAATTGTGTCAATCCACCCAGATATCACAACTTCTTTATTAATATCACATATTCTTAATTCTCCACAGTTGTGTGACCTATAACAATTCACATTTTTCATTTATATCTCCTGTTAACAACAAAGATATAATACAACAAAAAAATATATAATGCAATTAATAAAGAAACATTTTTCACATTTATGACTCAACTATATCATATCTTGCATATATATAATTATGAATAAAATTTGGGTGATAATGATGTTATTAGGATCTGCTGTTTTGCTGGTAATTAATCCGGAAGAAACATTATCTAGCATGCTTGATGCATCTGCTGGCGCTGTTGAATTATGTATTAATTTATGTGGAATTTATGCAGTATGGCTGGGATTATTAGAAATTTTAGATGCAAGTGGATTATCTGATAAATTAGCAAAGTTATTAAAGCCTTTAATAAAGAAACTTTTTAAAGGCGCAGACGAAAAAGTACATAAAGATATAGCAATTAATTTAAGTGCGAACATGTTAGGGCTTGGAAATGCGGCAACGCCGTATGGAATTAAGGCAATGAAAGGAATGGATGATCAAAGTGGAATAGCAACCAAATCCATGATTATGTTAATGGTTATAAATGCAACATCAATACAACTTTTACCAACAACAACAATTGGATTAAGGGCGGCGGCGGGTAGTGTTTCTCCCGGAGATATTATTTTGCCAACTCTTATTTCAAGTTTTATAACTTGTTTAAGTGCTATATGTCTTGTTATTTTGTGTGGGAAAATTTTTAAAGGAAAAAGAAAACATGGTTAATGTTTTTTCTATTTTGATAAGTGTTTTTATAATAATTTTTTTTATAAAAAAGAAAATTAAACTTTTGATTTCTGGTTTGCTATCAATAATTGTTTTGCTATTTTTGGGAATTTTATGAGGTAAAAGTGAGTTCTTATATAGTGCCAATATTTATTATATTTGTATTGTTATATGCGAGTTATAAAAACTTAAACACATATAATATTTTTGTTAAAGGTGCCAAAGGAGCAATTGATTTAGTAATTTCAATATTTCCATTTATAGTAGCAATAATGGTATCAGTTGCTTTAATGAGAGTTAGTGGTCTAACTCTAGCTTTAACTAATTTAATTTCACCTATTTTTAATTTATTAGGCATACCGACTGAAGTAAGTGAGCTAATATTGCTTAGACCATTTACAGGAAGTGGAAGTTTTGCTCTCTTAAATGATATATATACTCAATATGGTGCTGATAGTTATATATCTAGGTGTGCCTCTGTTATTATGGGAAGCAGTGAAACAGTTTTTTATGTTGCAACTGTTTATTTTTCACAAACAAAGGTAAAAAAACTTTTATATGCAATACCATGTGCTTTAATAGCATCTCTTATTTCGGCAATAATTTCTTGTTTGCTTTGTAGAGTTTTATAAAAAATATTGACTTTACTAAAAATAATGGTATAATTAATCATAAATGTGGGAGGTTAAGTACATATGACTAATTTAGATGAAAAAAAAGTTAAGGAATGGTTAAGCTTTGTTGTTAATGAAATAAATGTTGAAAAAAAACAAAAAGAAAATTATGAAATACTTTTTGATGAAGAAATAACTGAATTTGGTTCTGATAAAAAAATATATTTACAAAATTTTGATGAAAATAACAAAATAAAAGAAAAAATTTTTGTTGGAGAAAAAAGACCAGGTGAAGAATATTATACATTAACAAGAGATTTCAGAGACTATAATGGCCTACAGAATTTGGCAAAAAAAGGTTTAATATCAAATGATGTTTTAAAGAAAATTAAAACAAAAATAGATGAAAAAAACAGTGGAGCAGAAATTATTTAATTTCTGCTTTTTATTAAATTAAAATTTTTTAAATTTAAATATTAAATGATTATATAATTAGTAAAAAAAGTTACTTATAAATATATATAATATATACATGTAATAATAAAAAAAGTATTTGCAAACACACGGCGATGTGTTGTGAATTTTAGAAAAAAAACAAAAAAAAGTAAAAAAACTTGTAAAAAAGTGTTGACTTTTAAGTTTTATAGTTGTATATTAATGTCACCGTTGCGTAAAAAACTGAGTAACGGAGCTCCGCTTTAGTGGAGAAAGAACATTGACAATTGAATATGTATATATTGTAATGTATGTAATAACATACAGAGTCAAATATCAGTAACAAATAAAGTGTAATATTAAAATCTTCAATAAAGATATACTGTAATTTTACGCTGAGTTTAATTTAACAAATCATAAGATTTTATTAGTGAAAATGCTAAGTAATCCAAACGTAATATAGATTAAGCTACAAAGAGCATATGGTGGATGCCTTGGCACTAGGCGCCGATGAAGGACGTGATAAGCTGCGATAAGCTGCGGTAAGCTGCACATAAGCTATAACCCGCAGATCTCCGAATGCGGAAACGCACTGGCTGTAATGAGCTAGTATCATAACATGAATAAATAATGTTATGAAGGGAACCCAGGGAACTGAAACATCTAAGTACCTGGAGGAAAAGAAAGTAAAACAACGATTGCGAAAGTAGTGGCGAGCGAAATTGCAAGAGCCCAAACCTAAATCAGAAATGATTTAGGGGTTCGGACCTTAATATGGTATTGAAATTAATAGGTGAACATAGCTGGAAAGCTAGATGATACAGGGTAAAAGTCCCGTAACCGAAATTAAAATCAAACTTAAAGTGTTCCAGAGTAGCACAGGACACGTGAAATCCGGTGTGAATGTGGGAGGACCATCTCCTAAGGCTAAATACGACCTAGTGACCGATAGCGTATAGTACCGTGAGGGAAAGGTGAAAAGAACCCCGAGAGGGGAGTGAAATAGAATCTGAAACCGTATGCTTACAAGCAGAGAGAGCACTATGGACTTGTCCAGTGTGATCTCGTACCTTTTGTAGAATGGGCCGGCGAGTTACGATGTGTAGCGAGGT
>CALWKK010000003.1 GCA_944381245.1 uncultured Clostridia bacterium | reverse complement strand
TTTTCAAACTACTTATTACCAGCTTTAAGAATGAGTGCTATCATGAAGCAACCAATAATGTATTTTTTTACTCACGATTCAATTATAGTTGGAGAAGATGGTGAGACTCATCAACCTATAGAACAACTGGGCACTTTAAGACAAATTCCCGATATAAACGTATGTAGGCCTTGTGATATTAATGAATTAATAGCATCGTATAACATAGCTTTGAACAGTCAATGTCCAACTTGTTTTATTTTATCAAAACAAGATTTACCTATTCAAAATAGTAGTGTAGAATTAGCTGAAAAAGGTGGTTATATATTACAAAAGGATAGCGGAAAAATAGAAGTTGTCATTTATGCAACTGGTAGTGAAGTTGAATTAGCAATGAGCACAAAAAGAGAATTAAATAAAATGGGAATAAAGGTTGCTGTTGTTTCTTTTCCATGTATAGAGATGTTTGAAAATCAATCTGAACAATACAAAAATTCTGTTTTATTAAAAAATGTTAAAGTTAGAGTTGCTATTGAAGCCTCTTCAGATAATATCTGGTATAAATATATCGGGGAGAATGGAAAAATAATTAACATTAATAAATTTGGTAAAAGTGGCAAAGGAATTGAATTATATAAGAAATATGGTTTTTCAGTTGTTAATATAAAAAAGGAAATTTTAAAAATTTTAAAATAAAACAAACACCGTGCAATTGATACGCACGGTGTTGTTCAGGTAAAGAAATCTTTCCAAGATTAAGGAGATTTTCTTTACATTAATATATTATGTAGAAAAAAAAATAATATACATTTTTTTTAAAAAAAACATAAAATTATAAAATATCTATTTTATCTTTATTTATTTTGTGGTATAATCACACTAATATGAAAAATTTGACTTACCAAAAAATAAAAAAAATAAAAATGTGGATTGGAATATCAATTTTAATTTTATGTTCCTTTGTGTTTTTAATATTGTTTACTTCTTTAATTAAACCATTAAAATATTTTTTATTAGGAACATTTGGGCTTTTTGCTTATCCATTGTTTATTACAATTTTTTTTGTTGGATTAGCATTAATAAATAAAAGGAGATATTATCTTCCAATTAGATATTTAGCTTATATTGTGTGTGCTATTTTATCAATTTTAGCAATAATACAAAATATTGTAGTGGGAGATTTTAATGGTGGATTTTTTGAATTTTTAGGATATAATTATACAAAACAGCTAACGCCTGGTGGTATTATCATAGGTATAATTATTTCACCAGTAAAATTTTCTTTAGGATCGGCTGGAGTTTATGCCATATTTGCAATTTTGCTTGTTATATTTGTTTGTTTAATAATTGATTATTTATTATATGTAAAAAGAAAAGCAAAAGAAAATATGCCAATTAGAATTCAAAAACAAAAAGAAATATTGCTTGAAAAAAAGAATCAAGAAAAAATTGAAAATAAAATAAAAACAAATATATCTGATAAATGGATAATTGATAAAGAAGGAAATTTAATTGGAAAAGATGGAGAAATATTTGTAAGCGAATCAAAAAAAGAAAAAGGTAACAAACAAAAAAATGAAAAACCTAAGATAACATTAGATGCAAAAATAGAAGAGCAAGAAGAAAATAATAAAAATATAACAGCAAAACAAAAGTTAGGATTGTATAAAAATGGTATAATAGAACAATCCGATAATATAAAAAAAGAACCAACATTAAGGGAAAGATTTGAAAGAAATGAATTGACAAAAAAAGAATATCTATTAACCCCACCCAAGTTAACAGAAATGGCTATATTTAATAATAAAACTAATAATAAAAAAATTAGTGAAGAATCTTTTTATGATGAAATACAGCAAAATATAGAGTCTTTAAAAAATAGTCAAAAATATATACTTTCTACACAAACAAATATTGATCAAAATAAAGAACATATAGAGGATTTGCAAAAAAATGATAGCAATATAAATATAGATAATGCAAATAAAAATTATGATTCAGATAATAATAATATTTCTAATTCATCTAATTTTGTTGATTTTGAGGAAGAAAGTAATTTTAATAATGCTGAAAGTAAAGCGGTAGCTGGTGATATAATTGAAAAAATGTTGAAAGATGAACCAAATATTAACATCAGTGCTGAGAAACTTAAACCAGCAGTTGACCATAAAAAAATAAATAAAAATAAAAAATATATCTATCCAACTTTTGATTTATTAAACGATATAATCAATAATGATATTGAATTACAAGAAAGTGTTCAGAAAAAAGCAGTAATTTTAGAAAATGCGCTTGAAACATTCAATATAAATGCAAAAGTAATTCGAATAGTAGTTGGTCCTTCAGTTACTAGATATGAATTAGAAATGCCAGTTGGAGTTCCTATAAAAAAGATATTATCACACCAAGACGATATAGCTCTTAACTTAGCTTCAAATGGAGATATAAGAATAGAAGCTCCAATTCCTGGAAGAAGTGCTGTTGGAATAGAAGTACCAAACGATAAAATTTCAACAATAGGTATTAAAGAGATTTTGATGAGCAAAGAATTTCAAGATGCAAAAAGCCCTTTATCATTTGCTTTAGGCAAGGAAATAAGTGGAGAAATTAGAATTTGCAATTTAGCAAAAATGCCACATTTATTAATTGCAGGAGCAACTGGGTCAGGAAAAAGTGTTTGTTTGAATACTATTATAATTTCAATGTTGTATAAAGCATCGCCAGAAGATATTAAATTAATCTTAATTGATCCTAAAAGAGTTGAATTTTCAATGTATAATGGATTACCACATTTGATGTTGCCAAATGTTATAACTGAAACAGACAAGGCCGTTAATGCATTAACATGGGCAATAAATGAAATGGAAAGAAGGTTTAGTATTTTTCAAGAAAAGAAGGCAAGAAATTTAGATGAATATAATAACACACAAGATGTGTTATCTGGTGAATCAGAAAAATTGCCATTAATAGTTATAATAATTGATGAGTTGGCCGATCTTATGATGCTTGCCAAAAAAGATATTGAAGAAAAAATTATGCGTTTAGCTCAAAAAGCCAGAGCAGCTGGAATACATTTAATATTAGCAACACAAAGACCATCTGTTAATGTTATAACTGGAACAATTAAAGCAAATTTTCCATCAAGAATAGCTTTTGCAGTTACTAGTTATGTAGATTCAAAAACCATATTAGATTCGGCTGGAGCAGAAAAATTGTTAGGTAAAGGTGATATGTTATATGCGCCAAGTGATCAAGCAGAGCCAACAAGAATTCAAGGTTGTTATATTGATGGTAAAGAAGTTGAGAATGTTGTAAATTTTATAAAAGAAAACAATAATTATGATTTTGATTTAGATGTTGCAAAAGAAGTTGTTACAAGTCCAAAAGGATATGCAGGCAATCCATTTGGGCATAACCCAGAACAAAGTGATGAACTTTTACCTTACGCATTAAAATTATTTATAGAAAATGGACAAGCTTCAATAACAATGTTACAAAGAAGATTTAGAATAGGGTTTTCTAGAGCAGCTAACTTAGTTGATGAAATGGAACAAAAAGGATATGTTGGACCTGCTGAAGGATCAAAACAAAGGCAAGTATTTTTAACAATGGAAGAATTTAAAGAAATATTCGGAGAAATTGATTAATGGAAATAAAACAAAAGAAAATAGCATTTATATCTTTGGGATGCGATAAGAATAAAGTAGATTTAGAAGAAATGATATATAATATTTCTTCCTTTGGATTGGAAATAACAGATATTGATAGTGCAAATATTGTATTGATAAATACTTGTGCATTTATATTATCAAGTAGACAAGAATCTATAAATAACATTATAGAAATGATTGAGCTAAAAAAACAAGGTAAAATTGAAAAAATTATTGTAACTGGTTGTTTATGTCAAAGATATATCGATGAATTAAAAAAATATTTACCAGAAGTTGATGAATTTGTGCCAATACAAGAAAATAAAAATATAGTACAAATTTTAGGACGACTTTATGGAAATGAAATAAAATATAATTATGAAAATAGACAAATGATAACAGGATCAAAACATTTTGCTTATTTAAAGATTGCAGACGGCTGTAATAATGCTTGCGCTTATTGCACAATACCTAGAATTAGAGGTAGATATAAATCAATAACAATACAAGATGTTGTAAATAGAGCAAAACAACTGGTGGATTCAGGTGCAAAAGAATTAATTGTTGTTGCGCAAGATGTAACAAGATATGGTTTTGACTTATATAACGAATATAAAATAGTAGAGCTATTAGAAAATTTAACAAAAATAAACAATTTAAAATGGATTAGACTACATTATTGTTATCCAGAATTGGTATCGGATGAATTGTTAGAATTTATTAAAAATAATGAAAAAATGTGCAAGTATTTAGACATACCTCTTCAACATATAGACAATAAAATTTTAAAAGCTATGAATAGAAGAACTTCTGAAGATGATTGTCTAAATCTTATAAAAAAAATTAAATTAAATTACCCAGAAATTACTATTAGATCAACTTTTATAATAGGATTTCCAGGAGAAACAAGAAAACAATTTAATAAATTATGTAGATTTTTAAAAGAGTATAAATTAGATAACGTTGGATTTTTTGCTTATTCAAGAGAAGAATCAACAAAAGCTTTTTATATGAAAAAACAAATCCCAGAATTTATAAAAAAACTAAGATTAAAAAAGATTCAAAAAATTCAATACGACATTGCTCATGAAAAAAATATAAATAAAATAGGAACAAAAGAAAAAGTTGTTATTGATTCTTATAATGCAGAGAAAAATTGTTTTATTGGAAGAACAAAAAATATGTCTCCTGATATCGATTTTTATGTTGAAATAATGTTTGACAACAAAATTAATATAGGGTATATATACAATGTTAGGTTAATAGATTTCAAAGATTTTTGTTACATTGGGCAATTAGATGAAAACTAGAATTATACATAAAGGAGAAAAAATGAATTTACCAAATAAAATTTCAATAATAAGAATAATACTAATTCCATTTATGATATTTTTTTATTTCGCAAGTTTTTTACCAAATTCTATTGGAAAAATTGTCGCATTAATAATATTTATTTTTGCGTCAATAACGGATATGTTAGACGGATATATTGCAAGAAAAAATAATTTAATAACAGATTTAGGAAAATTTTTAGATCCTATAGCAGATAAATTATTAACTACAAGCGCATTATTATTAGTTGTTTGCGATCAAACAATACCAGTTCCATATGGCTTCTTTATAGCAATAATTATAATTGGCAGAGAATTGATAATAAGTGCATTCAGACAAATAGCAGCAACAAAAAATTATGTTATGGCAGCCGATTGGTTTGGCAAGATTAAAACAATAGTACAAGACATTTCTTTACCATTCTTGTTTTTGTTGTCATATTTTTATACTACTAATATTTTAGATGGACAAGCTCTTTTTATTTTTGAAATAATTAATTGGATTTTGATAGGAATGGCAACATTATTGACTATTGTTTCAGGAATTAATTATGTTGTAAAAAATAGGAAAATATTAAAATCAAACGAAGGAAAATAATGAAAGAATGTATTTTTAAGTGCTTTGGAATAACTAGAAATGATTTATTAATATTATTAGAAGATCTTTTTAATGATAGTCATGGTGTATATATAGAGATAAATGAATTTAATTTATTGAGTGAAATTAAATTGAAGGCATCTCAAACTAATAATAATTTTTATGATGTGTCAAAAAAAATATTTGAAATAATTTCACCTTATGTTTATGCTGAAAGTGATATGACAATTGAAGAAACTTTAATTGAATTATCAAAAATTAATAATATAAAAATTATAATTATTGAATGCGTTACTGGTGGAAATATAATTAGTTTACTTGCAAAAGCAAGTAAAGATTATAGTAAATGCATTATTGAGACAAAAGTTCCAGTTGAAAAAAATTGTATGGTAGAAAATATTTGTATTAAAGATTATATAAAAAATGATAGGATTGTAAATGAAATAAAAATGTGTTATGATATCGCAGAAGAAATATTCAAATTTAGAGATTGCGATCATGTTATAGTTACATCTGGTAATATAGATGATACAAACAATTTAGTTTCTGGTGAAATTTACATTGCAGTGGGAAATAAACATAGTATTGATGTTTATAAAAATAAATTTGAAGGAAATAGAAATGAAGTTATAGAGTTAGCATCAAAAGCCGCAATGTTTTATTTTATAAAAAAAATACGTCAAAATAATTTTAAAAATTTAGTTAAATAATATATACTAAAAAAAGGAGTTTAATATGGCAGAAAAAACAACAGATAAAATATCTAATTTAGATTTAGCAATTAGTCAAATTGAAAAGCAATTTGGGAAAGGTGCAATAATGAAGCTGGGTGAAGCTCCAATACAAAAAGTTGAAGTTATTCCAACAGGTTGTCTTTCATTAGATTTAGCATTAGGAATTGGAGGGGTCCCAAAGGGAAGAATTATTGAAATATTTGGTCCTGAATCATCAGGTAAAACAACGGTGTCTTTGCATATACTTGCAGAATGTCAAAAAGCTGGAGGGATAGCAGCTTTTATTGATGCAGAACATGCTTTAGATCCAATTTATGCTGAAAAATTAGGAGTTAATATATCTGAATTATATGTTTCTCAACCAGATAATGGAGAACAAGCCTTAGAAATCTGTGAAGAATTAGTAAAAAGTGGGGCAGTTGATTTAATTGTAATAGATTCTGTTGCCGCATTAACACCTAAGGCTGAGATAAATGGCGAAATGGGAGACAGTCATATGGGTTTACAGGCAAGATTAATGAGTCAAGCATTAAGAAAAATAACAGCAATGACGAGTAAAAGTAATACTTGTATAATTTTTATTAATCAATTAAGAGAAAAATTAAATACAATGGGTTTTGGTGGGACACCAGAAACAACAACTGGGGGTAAAGCACTAAAATTTTATGCTAGTCTAAGATTAGATGTTAGAAAAATTGAATCTTTAAAAGATTCATCGAATCAAGTTTATGCAAGCAAAACAAGAGTTAAAGTTGTTAAAAATAAACTTGCGCCACCTTTTAAAGTTGCTGATTTTGAAATTGTTTTTGGTAAAGGTATATCAAAAGAAGGAAATGTCCTAGATTTAGCTGTTGAAAATGATATTATTCAAAAAACAGGATCATGGTATTCCTATCAAGGAAATAAAATCGCACAAGGTCGTGAAAGTGCAAAAAATTATTTGATAACTAATCAAGAAATTTATAAAGAAATAGAAGAAAAATTAAGAGAAGTTTTATCGCTAAATTAACAAAAGCACAAAAATTGTGCTTTTTTTCATATTTTAATTAATATGAAAACCTATTATAAAAAAACTAAAGTAAATTACAAATTATTTGGAAATGGGAAAAACTTAATTGTTTTATTGCATGGCTGGGGTGCAAATATATCATTAATGGAAGAATTAGGAAAAAATATTATTGGAGATTTTACATACTTATATATTGATTTTCCACCATTTGGACAGAGCGAGAAACCCAAAGAATCTTGGAATTTAGATGATTATAGTAATTTAACAGAAAAAATTATTTTAAATGCAAAAAAAATATTACAAAAAGAAGGAATAAAAATTAATTCAATAATTGTTATAGGGCATTCATTTGGTGGCAGAGTAGCAATTAAATTGTGTCAAACTAAATTAAAAATAAACAAGTTAATCTTACTATCTTCAGCTGGTATAAAACCAAAATTTTCTGTTGTAACTAAATATAAAATATTAAAATATAAAATTTACAAAAGATTAAAAATAAAAAAAGCAGAAAACCTAGGCTCAAAAGATTATAAGGAATTAGATGATAAGTTAAAATATACATTTAGAAATATAATAAATGAAGATTTATCTAATATCTGTAAAACTATTCAAGTTGAAACATTAATAATATTTGGTAAATTAGATAAAGATACTCCTTTATATATGGGGAAAAAATTAAATAAATATATAAAAAATAGCAAATTAATTGTTATAAAAAACGGTGGACATTTCAACTATATTTTTAATATGCAAGAAGTATTAACTAATATAATGTATTTTTTAAATTTGTAAAATTACTTTTAAAAAAAAATTATTTATTGTATACTAATTTTAATATTAAAAGGAAAATTTATGTATTTTTTTGATCCTGAAAATCCTAATTTATATATATCAATAGCATTATCAATTATAAATGGAGTAATGCTTTGTTTTTGTGGATATAAATTTTTACACATGTTACAATTATCAGGTTATAAAATTCAAGGATATAAAATTTGGTTAAAAGACACGCACGCAAAGTATATTTTAAGAATAGCAATGTTAAGTTTAATGAGTTTAATATGTATGTTGGTGACAGTAGCTTTATTTGATTCATATATTAGCGAACAGTCCTATTTGGCTTATTTAGGTTTAATTTTTTACTTAATTTTTATGATAGTATTTATAGTTAATATGTACAATGCTCCTAAAAAAACACCATTAGTTCAAACTCATAGAATGACCCGATTATGCATAATGTTAGGATTAATTATGGCAGGATTAACTTTCATTTTGATTTATGTTACGACTGAATTTATACCTTTTGTGAGATTTTCAAGTATAGCTATAACGCCATTATTATTACCTATAACTGTTCCGATTGCACATGGTATTTTAGTTCCATTTGAAAATTTAAACTCATTAAGATATATATTTTTTGCTAGAAAAAAATTAAAAAAATTCAATAATTTAATTAAAATTGCCATTACAGGAAGTTATGGAAAAACTAGTACAAAATATATTTTAAACACAATCTTATCGAAAAAATTTAATGTTTGTGTATCTCCACATAGTTATAATACCCCTATGGGTATTACTAAAGTTATATTGGATTATTTAAAGCCAAGTCACAATGTTTTAATAACAGAAATGGGAGCAAAACAAATTGGTGATATAAAATATCTATGTGATATAGTAAAACCACAATATGGTATATTAACTTCAATTGGTAATCAACATCTTGCAACTTTTGGAACATTAGAAAATATAGTCAAAACAAAAAATGAATTAATTCTTTCGTTGCCAAAAGAAAATGGATTAGCTGTTTTTAATGGAGAAAATGAAAAATGCAAAGAATTATATGAAAAGTGCACAATTAATAAAATATTTATAAAAATTGATAAAGATGATAAAGCTTATGCGTATGCAAAAAATATAAAAATAACAAACAGAGGTATAGAGTTTATTTTAGTTATAGACAAAAATGAAGTTGAATGTAAAACAAAATTATTAGGTAAGCATAATTTGCAAAACATATTGTTATGTTCTGCACTGTCATATAAATTAGGTTTAACTTTAGAAGAAATTAAACTTGGAATAGCAAAACTTGAACCTATTAATCACAGACTAGAATTAAAAAAAGAAAATGGATTAACGATATTAGATGATTCTTACAATTCAAATGTTGATGGATATAAATCAGCACTTGAAGTTATTAAACTATTTAAAGGTGGCAAAAAAATTATTGTAACACCTGGATTAGTTGAATTAGGAAATAAAGAAAACGAAGAAAATTATAATTTTGGGAAAAATCTTGCAAAAGTTGCAGATTATGTTATTATTGTAAATAACACAAATTATGAACAGATATATAACGGTTTAATATCTGAAAATTTTAATACAAATAATATAATAGCAGTATCTTCAATAATAGAAGCAAAATTAAAAATAAAAGAAATTGCAAGAAAAAATGATATAATACTGTTTGAAAATGACTTGCCAGATAATTATGTTTAAAAGAGGTTAAATTAATGCTTGAAACACTAAAGATAAATAATGTTGCTTTAATAAAATCATTAGAAATTAAATTTAATGAAGGTTTTAATGTTATACTTGGCGAAACAGGAGCAGGTAAAAGTATAATATTTGATTCATTAAATTTTGTTTTAGGAGATAAAGCTGACAAGAATTTAATAAGAAGTGGTGAAGAATTTATGAAAGTTTCACTATATTATTCTTCAATTTCTGAAAATACAAAAAAAATTTTAAAAAACTTTGATATAGAATGTTATGATGATGTGGTTTTGCAACGTACGTATTATCAAAATGGCAAAGGAGAAGCTAGAGCAAATGGAGAATTAATATCAATATCTATGCTAAAAGCAATAGGTGATAGTTTAGTTAATATATACGGACAAAATGAAAGTGTGTCACTTCTAAAACAAAAAAATCATTTAAATATTTTAGATGAATATAAATCACAAGATATTAGTAAAATTAAATTAGAAATTGAAGAAATCGCTTCAACGATAAATGTAATAAACCAAAAATTAAAAGATATAGGTGGATCAAAAGATAACAGAGAAAGACAAATAGATTTACTTAAATATCAAATTAATGAAATTGAAATTGCAAATATTAAAGAAAAAGAAGATGAAGAATTAGATAATAAATTAACTAAAATAGCTAATTCGGAAAAAATTGTAAATTCTTTAAATGAAGTTATAAATTTGTTAGAAAATGAAGATATTGGTTCATTAAATTTATTAAGAAAAGCTATATCAAATTTAATAAATATAGAATCGTATGATAATAGAATAACTAATATATTAAAAATTTTTCAAGAAAGTTTGTTAAATGTTGAAGATAATATATCAGAAATAAATAAAGTTTTAGGTGATTTTGATTACAAAGAACAAGATATAAACAAGTTAATAGAAAGAAAAGATTTGATTGACAATTTAAAACGAAAATACGGTAAAAATTTAAATTCAATTAATGAATTTTTACAAAATTCTAAAGTTGAGCTTGAAAAATTAGAAAATGCTGACGAATTAATGCAATCGTATTTTAAACAAAAGTCACTTTTAATGATTGAATTGAAAAAAAAATATGAAAATTTAAGTCAAGCAAGACAAAAAATTGCCTTAGAATTGGAAGAAAGAATTGAAAATGGATTAAGAGAATTAGGAATGACAAATTCTAAATTTAAAGTTAAATTTAATAAAAAAGTTAGTTCTTTAGAAGAATTAGATTATTATGATATAAATTCATATGAAGATGTCGAATTTTTGTTTTCTGCAAATTTAGGTGAAGAATTAAAACCTCTGTCAAAAACAATTTCTGGTGGGGAAATGAATCGTTTTATGCTTGTATATAAAAATATTGTTGCAGATAATAATTTTTCACATACAATAATTTTTGATGAAATTGATTCAGGAATAAGTGGAAACATAGCTATTGAAGTTTCCAAAAAAATTGCAAAATTAGCAAAAAATTATCAGATATTATGTATCTCTCACTTGTCTCAAGTCGTTTCTATGGGTGATTATTTCTATTTTGTTGAAAAATATAGTTTAAATAATAGAACTGAAACATCAATAAAATCTTTACAAAATGATGAAATAATAGAACGTCTTGCAATTTTAACCTACGGGAATGTCGATGATAAAAAATTTGCAATGACAAAAGAATTGTTAGAGAATAATAAAAATTATAAAATGTTATTAGAATAATCAATTTAAATTCTACGCAAACTAATATCGTTGCGTGGGGAAAAATGAAAAAAAGGTTAAATTACATAATATTTTTAGGAATTGCTTCTTTATCAATTTTGTTAATATATTTTAATGCTGAGTTCATTAATGTTTTAAGTTTGCCAAATGAAGTTCCTATTAGCTATAATGATATCAAAAACATTAATTCTGATAAAATATTTGGTAAAAACATTACAGCTGAAATTGTTGAAGAAAGTGTTAATGTAGGCGGAGAAAAATTTAGCATAAAAAATTTAATATTTAAATTATTTGGATTTATACCAATAAAAACAATAAAAGCTAATATAATTGAGGATAAACAAGTTTATTTGGGTGGAAGTCCAATCGGATTAACAATAGATGTTGATGGATTAATTGTTTTAGGAAGTAATTCGATTAATACAGAAGAAGGGTTAAAATCAAATTTTGTTGATTCAAAATTAAAAATTGGTGATATAATAACAAAAGTTAATGGCATTAAAGTTTCAGAAATAGATGATATAAAAACAATAATTAATTCCGAAAATTATAACGGAGAAGAATTAACTATAAATCTTTTAAGAAAAGGAAAAGAAGAAACAATAAAGCTTAAACCATTGAAAAATGAAGAAGGTGAATATAAAATAGGATTATGGGTAAGAAATGATGCAGCTGGAGTTGGCACAATAACATTTGTTGATGCTGAAACAATGGAATTTGGAGCTCTTGGACATCCCATAACAGATTATGAAACAGGTGTTGTTGTCCCAGCAAAAGGGGGAAAAATTTTTTCATGTAGTGTTGTTGGATTAAACAAAGGTGAAGTGGGAATGCCAGGAGAAATTAAAGGAGTATTCATGCAAGGAAAAAATCAAAAAGGTGAAATTGATCGAAACACAAGATTTGGAGTTTATGGAACAATTTTTAATAAAGATAAAATAATTGATCCTAACAAGATTGCAGATGTTGCAAGTCGTTTAACAATTAAACCAGGAAAAGCAACATTAATAAGTTCAATTAGTGGAGTTAGCGAAGAATATGAAATAGAGATTATAAAAACGAATTATCAACCAACTTCAAGTGAAAAAAGTTTTGTTTTTAGGGTAACTGACAAAAGACTTTTAAAATTAACTGGTGGTATAATACAAGGAATGAGTGGAAGTCCAATTATGCAAAATGATAAAGTTATTGGCGCTGTAACACATGTCTTTGTTTCTGATCCAACAAAAGGTTATGGAATTTATATTGATTGGATGATTGCTGCATAATTAAAAAAGGTAATTTTTTGTCGAAAATAAGAATATAATAAAACATGAAAAATATAAATATTTCAAGAAAAATTGGAATTGTAAAATACAAGTTTTTTGATAATGTTAGAGAACATAAAAAATTAACTTTATTTATAATATTATTTTGTTTAATAGGAATTTTAACAGGAATTTTTACTGGAATAAAATATTTAAATGGCGCATCTTTAATTTCTTTTAATGATTTTTCGTTAAGCCAATATTTATCAGGAGAGCTTGGATCGCAAGATTTATTTTTTTCGAGATTGTTATCTTCTAGTATAATATTAATCATTATTTCTTTTTCTACTTTTTGTATTTACTTAACTCCAATAAATTTGATACTATTAACTTACAGGGGATATTTATTAAGTTTAAATTGTACGCTTATTATCGTTTTAAATGGTCTGGGTGGAATTTTATCATGTTTATTAATAATTATTCCTTGTCAAATTTTAAGTTTAATTATTTTATCTTTATACTGTTCTTATGCTTTTAAAACTGCTTATATAAGGAAAAAATATGGAACAAAATGTAAGTCTTATAAAATTTTGCTTTTAACATTCTTGTTATTATTATTATTAAATGGAATAGAAACATTATTGCTGTATTTGTTTTCTAGTAATATAATACTAATTATTTAATGAATAATTTTCCTAGTAATTCTCAAACTAATATTATTTAAAGGAGAATATACTATGAAAAAATTTTATTTTAGCTTATTTTGTTGTGTTATGCTTATAATATCAACTATATATAGTGGATTTATGCAAAATGTTTATGCTGAAACAAATAATAAGGATGATTTAAACATTAATTCAAAAGCATCAATATTGATTGATTTTGACACGAATGAAGTTTTATATGAAAATAATGCTGACACAAAATATCCAATAGCAAGTATTGTTAAATTAATGACAATTTATATAACTTTAGATGAAATAGAAAAAGGTAATTTAAAGTTAGAAGATGAAATATATACATCAGAAAATGCATCATCAATGGGGGGTAGCCAAGTTTTTATAGATCCATATTCTAAATATACTGTTGAAGATATGTTAAAGAGCGTTATAGTTGCTTCTGCGAATGATGCGAGCGTTGCTTTAGCTGAAAAAATATCTGGAACTGAAGATGTTTTTGTTAAGAAAATGAATGATAAAGCTAAAGAGCTGGGATTAAATAATACAATTTATGTTAATGCAAGTGGCTTACCAGAACCTGGACAATATTCAACGGCAAGAGATGTTGCAAAATTAACAAAAGAAGTATTAAAAAATAAATTATATTTTAATTATAGCACAATATGGATGGATGAATTAGTGCATGAATCAGGAAGAAAAACTGATATTGTTAATACTAATAAATTAATAAGATATTTTAAAGGCTGTGATGCTGGGAAAACAGGGTCAACCGATGAAGCTGGTTATTGTTTATCAGCAAGTGCAATGAGAGGAGATATGAGATTAATTGGTGTTGTTTTAGGTGCAAAAACAGCAACTGAAAGATTTAATGAAACGTCGAAACTTTTAAATTATGGATTTGTTAATTTTGAAAAAACTCAATTAATATCAACAAAAACACCTATAACAAATGTTGAAATCTTAAAAAGTAAAGATAAAAAATGCGACTTATATGCAAAAGAAAATTATTATGTTATAAACAAAAAAGGTAGCAAAATAGATTATGAAATATCTATAAATGTTGATGATAAAATTAAAGCTCCTTTAAAATCGAACTCAAAAACTGGAACAATAATAATAAGTAAAAACGGTGTTGTCGTTAAAAAAATTGATTTAGTCACTGCAAGAAATATTGATGCTATATCATACAAAGATAGTTTAAATGAAATTATTTCTAATTGGTAAAAAAACATTGACAAACTCCTTACATGTATATTAATATATACAAAGAAAGGAGTTTTTTTATGTTAATATTATTATCCGGTTGTTCAGGAGCTGGTAAAAACACGGTTATCGATAAATTAATAGAAAGAAACAGTAATTTATATTATTTAAAATCTTGCACTTCTAGGCCAAAAGAAAATAGAGATGAATTAAAATCTCCATATATTTATTTAACAAGAGAAGAATTTGAAGATAAAATAAACAATAATGAATTGTTTGAATATGAAGAAATTCATGGTAATTATTATGGTATTTTAAATGATTCTATTAATGATTTACTAAATGGTAAAAACTTTATAAAGGATATTGGTGTTTTAGGTCAAAAAAATATGGTTGAACGTTTAGGAAATAAAGTTAAAATTTTATCTATTTTTTTAGATGTTCCTAAAACTGAATTAATTAAACGATTAAAATTAAGAGGTGAAAAAAATATAGAAAAAAGAATGGAGAGATTTGATTTTGAATCTGCTCATAGACCAAATTATAATTTAATTATTCAAAATGATAATTTAGATAAAACATTATCTATAATTGAAAATTTAATAAATAAAAAAGAAAACTAAATAAAAAATTTAGTTTTTTTATTAAAATTTGTAATAATATATATATAATTATTCGTAAAATGTGTCTTTTACGAATAATTATATATAATTAAGTTTATCTTGGCAAATACCCCATACATATGGGCTTATCATGAATATCATTAATAGTTATTCCATTTGCCTTACAAATTCCATCACAATTAAATAAGCAACCAGATTTACATGTAATCGAAATTTTTTTTCTGCTCCTAACTGGTGCAATTTTTACAGGTTTTTTAAACATTTTTTTTGATGAATCTTGTTTCTTTGGAGTTTTTTCATTATTAAAAGCATTATTAATTATTTTAAGTAAGTCTGAATTGTTTTTATCATTATTTGTTAAAGAGTTAGAAACTTTAAATGTTTTGCATAAAATGTTATTATTTATATTAATTTCTTTAGCACAACAAGTATAATTATTATTATAATGACAAGTCGTTTTCCTACATCTAATATCCATAAAATTAAACTCTCCTATTTTATTTTTCCCAACTAAAATTTAAATATTCTAAAATAGTTATTGAATTAATATAGTTGACTTTTAGAAGAAATATAATTAAAATATAATGATAAGGAGAAATTGTTAATGCAAGTTATTTTATTAAAAGATGTTAAAGGAAGTGGTAAAAAAGATCAAATTGTTAATGTTTCAGATGGATATGCAAGAAATTATTTATTAAAACAAGGATTAGCAAAAGAGGTTTCCAAATCAACATTAAACGAAAGCAAGCAAAAGCTTGAAGCTAAAAATTTTCATAAAAATAACGAAATTTTAAATGCTAAAAATATAGCAAAAGAGATAAATAATAAAACAATATATTTAAAAATTAAATGTGGGGAAAATGGAAAGATTTTTGGCTCAATAACTTCATTAGAATTAGCTGAAGCTCTAAAAAAAGAAGGAATTATAATTGATAAAAAAAAGATTATTCTCTCCTCACCTATTAAAACAGTTGGAGAATATAAAATAAATGTTAAAGTTTATCCTGAAATTTCAGCAACATTTAAATTATTTGTAGAAAAAGAATAATAAAAATATAATAAGCGGAAGTGGCGAAATAGGTAAACGCACTAGATTCAGATTCTAGCGAAATTTATTTCATTGCAGGTTCAAATCCTGTCTTCCGCACCAAATTATAAAATCATTTCACTTAAGAGTTTTATAAAACTGTTGATATTGTATAATGAAATTTCATCTTGTTGATATATTGTCTTCTCATCATTATATATTGATTTTATTTTAGACAAATTAATTGAATTTATATAATTTAATACTTTAATAAAAATATTATAAATGTAATTATTTTCATCATTTTTTTCAATTTTAAATAATGATGTCGGGCAAGAATATATTAAACTTTCAACAAATATAAAATTATTTTCATGTTTTATATTAAAATATAAATTTTTAAAAATCTTTATAATTTTATTGAAAATAAATTCATCATCAATTATTAATTTATTAATATTATAAATTTCATTTGCTTTATTTTTTATATTTTGAAGGGCTTCTTTAATCTTTATTTCTTTATATTTGTAATCATTTTTATTAAATATTCTTAAATAATTTTCATGTTTAAAAACAGGATAAATATTGACCTTATACCCTATTTCATCTTTTGATAGAATTGAAATTTTATTATCTTCGTTGTAAAGTATTGTAAGATTTGTAAAATAATTGGTCATTTCTTCAAATAAATTATTTTTAATATCAAAAATATTATAAAGTTTTTTTTTTTTTTGATATAAAGTTTGCTTTGTTATAATATTTTTGTTTTTTTTGAAATTAAATAATTTATTTTTTAATTTATTCTTTTTTTTATTATTTTTATTTATTTTCCATGCTCTTTTAAATTTATTAATGTAAGATAAAAACTTATTATCAAATTTTTTAATTGAATTTAATTCTAGTTGCGCTGATCGAATTGTTAATAATAAATCTATTTCTGACACGTTGGTAAAAGTATTTGTCATTAAATCTCCAACTGGAATTAATTCAATATTTTGCTCTTTAATATATATATTATTTAATGAAATTTTTTGAATTGCTTGGTCTATGCTTTCATTAACATAATAATATGCTCTTCGGACCATATCATTATTAACATCTTCAGCAAAATCTTTTATAATTTCTTTATCAAATACTTTATGTTTATCTGACATTTTTACCTTTACCTATTATAGTTTTACCTCTCATAAATGGTTGTAAAACTTCAGGAACATTTATTGTTCCATCTTCATTTTGATATTGTTCTAATAATGCTGGGAATAACCTACTTGTTGCTAATCCTGAAGCATTTAAAGTATTAACATATTCAGCTTTTTTGGTTTTACTATCTCTATATTTTATGTTTCCCCTTCTTGCTTGATAATCTCTTGCATTTGAAGCTGAGCTAATTTCTTTATAAATTTCCATACTTGGAATCCAAATTTCAACATCATAAGTTCTTGCCATTGTTGCGCTAACATCTTGTGCCGCAAGTTTCGTTGTTCTAAAATGCAATCCTAATTTTTTGACTAAATTTTCTGCTTTATTAACTAATTCTTCAAAAGCCTTATCAGAATCTTCTGGTTTTGTTATTTGAAACATTTCAACTTTGTTAAATTGATGTCCTCTAATCATTCCCCTTTCTTCTGATCTATAACTTCCTGCCTCTCTTCTATAGCAAGGTGTGTAAGCAAACATTTTTATTGGCAAAATTTCTTCAGAAAGGATTTCATTCCTATAAATATTCGCAAGTGGTGTTTCTGCTGTTGGTAATAAGAATTTGCTAGTTTGCGATTTTTCATCTAACCAATAAACTTCATCATCAAATTTTGGAAATTGTCCAGCAACAAATCCACATTCATACCCTAACATATGTGGAGGTAATATAAAATTATAACCATCTGCCAAATGTTCTGAAATAAAAAAATTTAATAAAGCCCATTCCAACTCTGCACCTTCTCCCGTGTAAATCCAACTTCCATTTCCTGATATTTTTGCACCACGTTCATAATCAATAAAATTATTAATCTTACATAAATCTATATGTGATAAAGGAGTAAAATTAAAATTCGGTTTTTCACCAAACTTTCTTATTTCGGTATTAGCTTCTTTCCCTCCTGCAACAATATCTTCATCAACCAAATTTGGTAAAGGAGAAATCAAGTCAAAAATATTTTTTTCTATAATTTCAATTTCTTTATCTAGTTGTGAAATTTTATCACCAATTTCTTTCATATTATTTATTATTTCTGAGCAGTCTATTCCTTGTTTTTTTAACTGCGGGACCTTTGAGCTTTCTTCATTCCTTATTTTTTTTAATTCATCTGCTTGATATAATAATTCTTTTCTTTTTTTATCTAAATCATAAAATTTAGACAAATCAAATTCAATTGCTCTTTTTTTTAATGCTGTAACAACCTTTTCTGGATTATTTTTTATTAAATCTAATGAAATCATTTATTAAACTCCTTTACTAAATGAATTATAAAACAATTATATATCTTATGCAAGTTTTTATAATATTTTTTTTAGAATTTTTATAATAAAATTGTGTATTATAAAAATAATATACACAAAATATTGTATTTTAAAGCTTTAATTATTAATTTAAATAAAAAAAGATTGACATAAATTGGATAATGTAGATAATATATTTTATGGGAAAATCGAGCTATCACTCAGAAAGAGATTTAATAAATCAAAAAAAAATCAAAGAGGAATTAAAACATTTCCCCTCCTTCGTAAATGATTTTATAATATCAATAGAAAACACCACATCAAGTTTAACAAGATTAAATTATTTATTTGATTTAAAATTGTTTTTTAATTATTTGTCAGAAAACAATAAAATTTCTGAAAAAAATATTGATCTTAATATTATTAATAATTTAATATCTAAAGATATTGAAAGATTTTTAAGTTATTTATCATTTTTTGAAAAAGACGGTAAAATTCATATAAATAAAGAAAAAGGTAAAGCAAGAAAATTATCAGCTATAAGGAGCTTATTTAAATATCTATATAACTCAGATTTAATCAATGCAAATATATTAAGTAAAATAACAACTCCTAAAATACATGAAAAAGAAATTATAAGATTAGAGCCAGATGAAGTTGCTAATTTATTAGATGAAGTCGAATTCCCAGAAAAATTAACGAATCGAGAAATTAAATATAATATTTTAACTAAGGAAAGAGATATTGCTATGTTAACACTATTTCTTGGGACTGGGATAAGAATAAGTGAATGTGTTGGATTAAATATTAAGGATATTAATTTAGAAGATAATAGTTTTAAAGTAACCAGAAAAGGAGGCAATGAAGTTGTTTTATATTTCTCTGATGAAGTTAAGCAGGCATTAATAAAATATTTAGAGATAAGAGAAAATATAGAAACTAAAGAAAAAGATGATAATGCCCTTTTTCTATCATTACAAAGGAAAAGAATAACTCCAAGAGCTGTTGAAAATTTAGTAAAAAAATATAGTCAAGTTGTAACACCATTAAAGAAAATATCGCCACATAAATTGAGAAGCACATACGGCACTTCGTTATATAGAGAAACACAAGATATTTATATTGTTGCAGATGTTCTTGGTCATAAAGACGTTAACACAACAAAAAAACATTATGCTGCAATAGATGAAGATATTAGAAGAAAAGCTTCAACCAAAGTAAAATTAAGATAACTATAATTGGTAATATAATATTTAAGAAATATACAATAATAAAACACGAAATAATTCGTGTTTATTTTCTTATTAAATCTTCAATTGTATGGGCCACTTTATTAGCTTGATCATTTGTTGGTAATATTATCATTATTGTGTCATCACCTGCAACAGCGCCTAATACTGAATCTAAATTTAATTTATCTATTAAAGAACATATAGAATTGGCCATTGATTTTATTGTTTTTAAAACAACTAAATTCTGAGCTGATTTAATTGATATTACAGCTTCTTTAAAAATTGATATGTATTTATTTGAAACGGCTTGCTCTCCAGAATCTACAATAGAATATTTATATTTACCTGTTTCGGCGCTTAAAATTTTTATTAATCCCAACTCTTTAATATCTCTAGATATAGTTGCTTGCGTTATTTCAAAATTTGAATTACGCAAACATTCAACCAATTCATCTTGAGTTTCTATCTCTTTAGTTGATATTAATTCTAAAATTTTAGATTGTCTAACAGAACGAGCCATTTTATTCCTTCCTTATTAAATATCGCTATTTCCCTTTATTTTAGGGTATTTTTTTTGTTTTGAATAATTATAAATTTATAAAAATTCATAATTTTTTTTTAATTTTTAATGATTATACAATATAATTTATAATTATGCAAGTGTTTTTTGCATATTTATTCATGCTATTTTTTATAAAAATATTAAAAAATTATTAAAATTCATAAATAAATTATAATTATACTTAAAAAATTTTTTTATAAAAAAAATCTACTCTGTTTAGTAGATTTTTATATAATAAGATAATAAATAAATTTTTATTTATCCTTTTTGTTAAATATACTGAAACATTTTCCAACACCTAAAACAATTTTAGTACAATTATCTATTGCATATTTTTTGCATATTGCTTTACCAAAAATTGTTAAGCCAGCAATAAGCGCACTAACTGCACCAGCAATTAAAATTTTTACAGAATCTCCCATATTTTCCGAAATAAATTTTAAAGTTATAGACGCACCAGCTGCTCCAGATAAAATACCACAAATATCACCTACAACATCATTACAAATACTTGAAACTTTTTCTGCATTTTTAACTAAAATCATTGCAAACTTTGCTCCTTTGACTTTTCTTGATCTCATTGCTGCAAAAGGTTCAATTTGACAAGCTGTTGTCGCAACCCCTATCATATCAGTAATTATACCTATAATTAATAAAAACAAAATAATAAATATTGAAACTATGATTCCAACATTAGTTAATAACAACTCACTTAAAACACTGAATGAAAGAGATAAAAACAAAGTTATAACTAAAATTTTAATTGGCCAAATCCACCATTTTTGAGTTTTCTTTTTTGTTGCTTTGTTTGTTATATTTTTTAAATCATTTTTCTTTAAATCATTTTTTTTTAAATTTAAATTTTCAAGATTAGATTCTTCTAAAGAAGAATAAATTTCGTTTTCTTTTTCATTATCTTTCATAATATATATTTATAGCATTTTTTTTAATTTATCACAAATAAAAAAGAAGAGATATATATGTAATGATAATACTCTTCTTCTTTAATTAGAGACAATGCTTCGAGTAAACCTTGCAGCATAGGTTCGGTTGGATTTCCCGCTGTTTAACTTGTCGTCGCCGAACAAGCTGTTTCCATTTACTAAACAGACATCACCGAATCGCCACTAAGACCACACTATAATCCCCGAAACAAAACACTACAAAAGTGAACAGTCTAGAGAATTTCTCAAACAAATGATTTTTACCCTTATCCTATTTTGCAAAATGAATTTCAAAAACTTTAACATATTAAATTTGTTGGCCATTTCAAATATAATATTAGTTTTATCCCAACAGTTTCACTCAAGGCTGGCTACACTGCACACAGCAATTTTTTTTACCGCAATGCAGGTTCTACCTAAATAGTAAATTTCAATAAATTCACCAAGTTTAGGTCTCCACGAAAAATGGGTTGATATTATATGCCATTATAACACTCCCATAATTCTTAACTTCCAGCATAAGCCCCAGTTTGGGCAACCAAAGCCAACACCAGAAACTTCACAGATATGCCATTTAACGCCTTTAACGTCTTCCGGGTAAATCTATTTGACTAGAATACTGCGTCTCCATTAATATTATATTATATAACAGAAAAAAATGCAATATGATATAAAAGAATATTGAATTTAAAATACTTGATTAATATAATAAAAAAATATATAATATAAATTGTATAAGGAAAGGTGTCAGAGAGGTCGAATGTGCTGGTCTCGAAAACCGGTGTGGTTGAAAGCCACCGCGGGTTCAAATCCCGCCCTTTCCGCCAAAGTTAATTAATACTAAAAAAAGGATAATGTCATTGACATCATCCTTTCTATTTGTTTAATTTTTCTAGCATATAATCTAAATCTATATCATGATTAATACTTGCTTCTTCCAATGTTTCCATTTGACTCATTGGACAACCAAAGCAATGTAAGCCGAATCCTTCCAAAATAGCTTTGTTTTCTGGACTGTCGTTTAACACTTCGCCTATTGTTGTTTCTTTACTATATTTCATTTGTTTATTTTGATTATCACATGTGTTCCTTACCATTTCTTCATTATTTTTATCCATCGTTTCTCCTTTATTTGTTTATAAATTTGCTTTATAGTTATATCATAAAATTTATAAAATTAAAACAATTTTAATTTAAATATTTTAAAACCCCACATAAAATTGAATAACAAACTTTATCCTTATATTCTGATGATAGCAACAGTTTTTCTTCTTCGTAATTACTTAAAAAACCACATTCAATTATTACAGCTGGGATATTTGTACAATTTAAAATATAATAATCCCCAACACTTGAAGTCTTTTTCGCTTTTGGTAAATCTTTTAAAAATTGTTCTTGTATTGAATTAGCAAGATTTTTTGAAATTTCATTTTCAGGATTATAAAACGCCTGTGCCCCCCTAACAGACTTTAATGAATATGAATTCATATGTATACTTATAACCAAATCTGCGTTTGATTTTTCAATTATTTCTTTTCTTTTTTGCATATCATCTTTTTTCTTATTTGTTGCTAAAGCTGAATATAAACCATCTGTATTTATTCTTGTCATTACAACATGAAATCCATATAAAGTTAAATATGATTTTAATGTTTTAGCGTATTCTAAATTTAAAATTCTTTCATTACTATTTTCTAAATTTCCTTCGCATCCCGGATCAATTCCACCGTGTCCTGCATCGATGACTATTGTATAATTAGCTTTTGGCGTTGACGACACCTTAACTGCCGTTACAGATATAACACTTACAAGTAATATTAGAATGCATAAAGATATGATTAAAATTTTTCTTTTTAAAACTAAAAACATATTATATTTATATTTTTATTAAATTAACTATATAACAAGAAAATAACAAATAATTATATTTTATATATTATTAATATTTATAAAAAATTAATAATACAATATATAGTGTAGTATTTAGCATAGCACACTATATATTTTTATATTTTTCAATTTCTTTTATTAAAACATCTTCAATTTCTTTTATGATTAATTGATTATTTCCTTCTATTAATACTCTTAAAGCTTTTTCAGTACCACTAGGCCTAATTAATATTCTTCCATTTTCATTTAATAAACTTTCACATAATTCTATTTTATTTTTCAAATTTTGATTAGATAAAATATTATCTTTATTATTTAAATATATATTAATTTCTCTTTTGTAATAATTCTTAAAGGGAGTCTTAAAATTATTTATACAAATTAACATATTTAGTATTAATATACTAGATAAGATTCCATCGCTACTTTTTCCTTTATTTAAAAACAAATAATGTCCATTATTTTCAACCCCTAAGTAACCATTATTTTCTAATAATCCTGTTATAATCGCACTCTCCCCCACTTCGACTATTTTTGTTAAAATATTTTCTTTTTCTAGTTGATTAATTAATGCAGAATTTGACATTTTTGTTGTTACTAAAGAATTATATTTATAAAATTTTAATAAATTATATATTATATATTCGCTGGGTATAATTTCTCCAAATTTATCGACAAATATAACTCTGTCTGCATCTCCATCATAAGCCAAACCTAAATCATAATAATTTGTATCTTTTATATATTTACAAAGATTATCAATATGATTTGCACCACAGTATTCATTTATATTTAATCCATTTGGATTATCAAAAATATAACTAAAATTTTTGTTAAATATTTTTTTGACAACACTACATGCAGAACCATTAGCACAGTCTACTAAAATTTTCAAATTTTTTAATTCACCTAATTCTTTTTTTATACAATTAATATATTTGTTTTTAAATTTAATTCCATTTTTAATTTTACCAAGTTTGCTATATCTATTAATTACATAATCACAGTTATTTGAAATAATGTATTCAATACGCGATTCTTGTTCTTTTGATATTCTAAACCCATTTCCATTAAAAATTTTAAATCCATTATATTTAGATTCGTTATGTGAAGCAGTTATCATAACGCCTGCAGTTGCCTTATACTCATTAATTGAAAAAGGAACAACTGCTGTTGGTACAACTCCTAATTTGACAACATTACTTCCCATTGCAGTTATTCCTGATATTAATGCACATTCCAAAATATCACTTGATATCCTGGGATCTTTTCCAATTATTATATTTGTATTATCGTTATCAATATTGAATAATATAGAAATTGCTTTACCTAATTCGTATGCTAATTCTGGGTTAATATCATTTCCCCATTCACCTCTAATACCATCAGTTCCAAACAATTTCCTAAACATTTAACTCCCAAAATTTTTAATTAAATATTCGTTAGTGTTAACAGATGCTATAGCTCCGTCACTACAAGCAGTTACAATTTGTCTTACTTGTTTTTTCCTAACATCTCCTGCAGCATAAACACCTTCAATATTAGTTTCCATTTTTTCATTCGTAATTATATAACCATTTTCATCTAAATCAATGTTATCCAAAATTTCTGTGTCAGGCTTTCTTCCAATAGCAACGAACAATCCATCGCAATTAATTTGTTGTTTTTCTTTTGTTAAACAATCTTCTATTATTATTGAAGAAAGATTTTTTTCTCCATTTAATTTAATAATCTTAGAATTATATAATATTTCGACCTTATCTTGTTTATCTTTAACCTGTTGAACAAGAATATTATCTCCCTTAAATATATCTCTTCGATGTATTAAATAAACTTTCTGAGCTAAAGAAGACAAATACAAAGCATCTTCTAAAGATGTATTTCCTCCTCCTACAACAGCTACAACCTTATCTTTAAACAAACTTCCATCGCATGTTGCACAATAACTAACTCCATGACCTGTTAATAATTTTTCATTTTCTAAATTAAGTTGTTTTGCTGATGCTCCTAAACATAATATGATACTTTTTCCCTCAAATGTTCCATCATGCGTTATAATTTTCTTTATTTTGTCGTTTAATTTAAATTTTAACACTTCAGAAAAAATAAAATCAACACCTAATGAATTTGCGTGTTCATACATCATTGATCCCAATGTTGCGCCATCTGTTTTTTTTATACCAGGATAATTTTCAACAATAGAAGTTATCGAAACCTGTCCTCCTGGAACCATTCTTTCTATTATTAAAACACTTTTACCAGCTCTTCTCGAATATATACTTGCTGTTAATCCTGCTGGCCCAGAACCAACTATTATAACATCATAAATCATACAACCCTCCAATTTTATTTCTTTATATTTATTTTTTTAATCTAACGTCATCACCTAGTAACTTAAACGCAACCCCTTGTTTTTTATCAAAAATTCTTGAAAAAATTCTTTCTCCATATCTGTCTATCATATTATCTGCATCTAAATTAGAATTTATTATTGTTGCTTTCTCATTAATATTTCTCTCATTTAAAATCAAATAAAGATAATTAATTGTAACATTTTTTATCAATTGCTCTGTTCCCAAGTCATCAATAATTAAAACATCGCAATCAATTAAAGTGTTAAAATTATCATCATAAATATTTTTTAAGTAATATTTATCTTGAAAAATTTGATTTAATTTAAATGCTGTAACATAATAAACAAATATATTATTAGAAACAAGAGAATTTACAACGCAATTTGATAAGAATGTTTTACCAACACCAGTTCCACCAGAAATAAAAATAGTTTTTTTATTTATATTTGGATAATTTTCACACCATTTTGCCATAAATTTTAATGCATTATCCAAGTCTTTATTTATATATTTTGCTTTTTCAAAACTATCTTCTGTTAATTTTATGCCTAAACTTTCTTGTAAAATTTCACTTTTTATTTTATTAATACATTTACAATTATCTTTACCCGTATCATTACATAATTTACAAACATAGTTTGGTTCTATATCATTTAAAGTTAAGCCAATTTTTTTTAAAAATTTTATTTTTATTTCATTTAATTTTTTTAATTCAGCATTAATTTTTGTTATATCAACCTTGGGGCTTTCAACTAAAATATTAGCTAATTTAATTTTTAATTCTGCTTCTTTTTTTTCTATTAATCTATATATATCAAAAGACCTAGCAATTTTTAAATTTTGTTCTGCAACAGCAATTGCTCTTATTCTTCTATTATTTAATATTTTATTAATTTTTCTTTTTATATCGTAATTCATATTTATACCAAATTATCCTAAATTTCAACTTCTTCTAAACTATCAAATAATGCGTTTAAATTTTCTTTTGTATATGTTCTTGATATATATTGTTTTTTATTATCATCTTCTTCTTTAATATTGTTATTGTTTTTTAACACATTTGAAGCTTGATCAATATTTATAATTCCTTGTTCATGCCACTTAGCTAAAATTCCATTCATATATTTAACAGGCTGAATCTTATCAACAGATAAGCTTGCAGCATATTTTATTAAATCATTTGACATATTCCAATTATATTTCCAATTTTTATAAAATTCTCTATCAAATGATGTTATAACTTTGTTGCTATCAATTATTGATAATATATCTTTCAATTTTTCTTCTTCTTCTAAAATTTGATTAATATATTTTTCTAAACTAATTAAAGTTAATAATCCTAATTTATAGAATTTTTGCACAATTGAATTCATTCCTTCAAATTTTCTAATTGAATTTAAAAAACAATATTGAGCAATTTTAATAATAGCATTTTCCTCAAAGCCCATATTTATCCATTTCGTAATATATTTTTCAACAATACTGTCAAGGCTTTCATAATATAGACCCAATTCTTTTGTAACTTTTTTTGCTAAATTATATAAATTTATCTTATTTTTTTCATATTCTTCAATATCATTTATAGTAAAAAGTTTCATTTCATAATATTTTAAAATAAGAGAATCTAATTGTTCAAAATTTAAATTATAGGATGGTTTTTTATTTATTTTTATAATATTTAAAATAACATTAGTTTTAAAATCAAGCTCTTTAGTCCATTTTATAAACATTTCTTTTTGCTCAATTGTTGGAATTTTTTTTATTGCCAATGCTTTCATGATTAATTTTAAATCTTCTGAAATTTTTTCATAAGAAATTAATCTTTCTTCAACTTCAGCAACTGTTCTTACATTATCATATGCCCAATTTTTTGCAACAGTTACTATATATGGATATCCTATATTAACCCCTTTAGTGTTAACACAATATTTCATTATCATTAAAAATGCTTCTGGTTCAATATGAAAAGTTTCTATTGTATCAAAATATTCGTTATATTCATTTGGACTTATCATTCTCCCTTCAATAATTTCTTGCGCTTTCGCTGAAAAATCTCCGTACTTTGACAATTTAAACTTTTTCGTATTATTGATAATATTTTTTAAAGGAAGATATTTAATTTCAACAGGAATTGTATTTAATATTTGTATTAGTCCTTCACTTTCCCAATATTTAAAACAATTCATAATTTCTTCTTCTGTTAATTGTAAAATTTTAGAAAAGGATTCAATATTATTATCATATGAACTTGAATTATAGCATTTATATAAGCCATAAAGATAAACTTTAACTGCATTATCAGTTGCATAAGGAAGATAATCATTTATAAAAATATTATCTATTTCAGTTTTATTATTAATTATAGTTTGTGATGAAAATTTGCAAAAGCTCAAATCAATATCCTCCCATGTTTGAGTTTATCATATATTTTTTTTTATATCAATCTTTTTATAAAAATAAATAAAAAAAACGACATCAGTCGTTTATTTTAAAGTTATCATATTCTTCTTGAAAAACAATAACACTATTTTCAGAAATACTTTTAAATATTGTATCAATAAAAGGCACAGAAAATAATATATTTCTTTCTCTTATATATATAATATCCGCTGATCCAAATTGATCTATATCTTCAATAATACCTATTTCTTCATTATTTTCATTATATACTTTTAATCCAATTAAATCATCATAATAATATTCATTTTCTTCCAAACATTTTAATTCTTCTCTTAATGCAAAGACACTTAAATTTCTAAGTTTTTCTGCATCATTTCTAGAATTAATATCTTTTAATTTTATTATGAAATTATTATCAATAATTCTTTTTTCTTCAATATTGAATTTTTCCCCAGAAATTATGATTTGTTCAATATTATTAATTCTATCAGTATTACAATTTAATATTATTTTAATTTCTCCTTTTATTCTTTGAGGTTTGACTATTTTACCTATTTCAATCATATTTTTTCTTTTTTCTTTTTAATTATTTTTTTTTGTTTTTTATTTGATAGTGATTTAGCAATTGTCCTTATGCTAGAAGCAATTTTTCCATTCCGACCAATAACTTTTCCCATATCATTTTTTTCAACAAAAATTTTTATTATTTCTGAGTTTCCATCTTTTTCTGATGTTACAACAACTTCATCTGGCTTATCACATAATGATTTAACAATAAATTCAATTAATTCTTTCATATTAACTCCTTTGCTTTATTATTTTTTATCAATTATACCAGATTTAATAAGTAAAACTTTTGCAGTTTCTGTTGGTTGAGCACCATTAGAAATCCATTTTTTTGCTTTTTCAGCATCAATTTTGATTTCAGCAGGGTCAACAAGTGGATTGTATGTTCCGATAATATCAATAAATTTACCATCTCTTGGAGATCTTGAATCTGCAACTATAACTCTATAAAAAGGTGATTTTTTATCTCCTAATCTTGTTAATCTTATTTTTACTGCCATCTTATTCCTCCTATCTTTATATTTATATTAAATTCTTTTCAGAATGTAATACCTTTTAAAAACCAAATCCTTTTTTATTTTTTATTTGTTTCATCATTTCCTTGCTTTTTTCCATTTGTTTTAATAATTGATTCACGTCTTGAATACCTGTCCCACTTCCTTGCGCAATTCTTTTACGCTGACTTGATTTTATAACTTCAGGATTTTTTCTTTCATAAGGCGTCATTGATTGAATAATCGCCTTTTGTTTTAACAATTGTTTTTCATCAACTTGTGGAATATTTTTTATCTTTGATTTTAATCCCGGTATCATGCTTATAATATCATTAATATTACCCATCTTCTTTAAGTTTTCCATCTGAACCAAATAATCTTCAAAATCAAATTTATTCTGACGAAACTTTTTTTCCATTTCTTTTGCTTGCTCTTCAGTTATTGCTTCTTGAGCTTTTTCTATTAAAGTTAGGACATCTCCCATACCTAATATTCTATTTGCAATCCTATCAGGATAAAAAGGCTCTAAATCTCCTAACTTCTCACCTATTCCTGAAAATTTTATTGGCTTACCTGTTATTTCTTTTATTGATAAAGCCGCTCCTCCTCTAGTATCTCCATCTAATTTTGTTAAGACAACACCCGTTATATCTAATTGATTATTAAATTCCTCGGCAATTGTCACTGAATCTTGCCCTATCATTGAATCAACTGTTAACAATATTTCATTAGGTTTAACACTTTTCTTAATTTCTTGTAATTCTTTCATTAATTCTTCATCAATATGAAGCCTACCTGCTGTGTCTATAATAACAGTATCGTATCCTTGCTTTTTTGCATATTCAACCGATTCTTTAGCTATATTGACTGGATTTGATTTTCCCTTTTCAAAAATTGCAACTCCTGCTTGTTTACTTAAAACTTTTAATTGTTCAATAGCTGCTGGTCTATATATATCGCAAGCTACTAATAAAATTTTTTTACCACTTTTTTTTAAATAAGTCGCAAGTTTTCCACACATTGTTGTTTTACCGGCACCTTGCAATCCACACATCATTATTATTGTTGGTGGTGTCGAACTTGTTTGTAATTTTTGATTAGCACCTCCCATCAATTCAACTAATTCATCTTTAACAATCTTTATTACTTGTTGAGCTGGAGTTAAACTTTTTAAAACTTCATCTCCCAAAGCTTTTTCTGAAACCTGTGCAATAAATTTTTTTACAACCATATAATTAACATCAGCTTCCAATAATGCTAATTTGACTTCTCTCATAGCATCTTTTATCTCCAAAGAAGTTAATTTACCTCTATTTACTATTTTATTAAAAGCATGATTAATTTTTTCAGTCAAATTTTCAAATATAGCCATTTATTTTCCTTTTAATTTTTTTATTTCAGAATATGCACCAACTTTTTTTTCATATTCTAATAATTTATTTTGTCCTTTGGTTATCGCATCATAAACAGCTTGCCTTGAAATATTATTATTTTCACCTATTTCAGTTATTGTTAAATCATTTTCAAAATAATCTCTCATTACTTTTTCTTGTTTATGACTTAATAATTTCCCATACAAATTTAATAAATCAATAAAATATATTGTTTTTTCAATTTCATCATTGTAAAGCTTTTTCACTTTACGAGTATAACATATTAAAAAAATATTTGCAAGCATTTTTTATTTAATTTTCAAATTGACTGTTATAAAGTTTTGCATATACTCCATTTTTTTTAAGTAAATCTTTATGCTTTCCTTTTTCGACAATTTTGCCTTCATTTATAAATAAAATTAAATCAGCATTTTTTATTGTTGAAAGTCTGTGAGCAATAACAAATGATGTTCTATTTTTTGAAAGTTTATCCATAGAATTTTGAATTAAAATTTCTGTTCGAGTATCAACATTGCTTGTTGCTTCATCTAAAATAATCATAGGACTATTTTGAATCATTGCGCGCGCTATTGTTATAAGTTGTTTTTGTCCTATTGAAACATTAGTATTTTCGTCTAATATTGTTTCATAACCTTTGGGCAAAGTTTTAACAAAATAATTTAATCCACATTCACTACAAACTTTATCTAATTCTTCAACAGAAACATTTTCATTATTAAAAATTAAATTTTCTCTTAACGTTCCCTTGAAAAGCCATGTGTCTTGAAGAACCATTCCAAATAACTCATGTAAATTTTTTCGAGTTATAGATTTTGTATCTACCCCATCAATAGAAATTTTACCATCATTAATTTCATAAAATCTCATAAGCAAATTAACAATAGTTGTTTTCCCTGCTCCAGTTGGCCCTACAATCGCAACTTTTTGACCTGCTTTAACATGACAAGACAAATTATCTATTATTATTTTATCTTTATCATAACCAAAACAAACATTATCAAATTTTACATTACCTTTAATAGTATTAGGATCCAAATATTTGTTTATTTTTGTTTCATCAGATATTTCTTTTGTTCCCAAAAATTTAAAAACTCTTTCACTTGAAGCTGCCGTAGACTGTAAATAAGCAAAAGATTGGGCAAGTTGAGTCAATGGATTTGTGAACATTCTTGCATACATTATAAAAGCGACAATCGTTCCAATATCAGTTTGCCCATTTGTAAATAAAATAGCTCCAACAACACATATTGCAACATAACTAAAGTTTCCAATAAATAACACAATAGGTACCATAAGTCCACTCAAAAATTGAGACTTCCATGCACTTTTATATAATACATTATTTAATTTAAAAAATTTTTCTTTTTGTTCATCTGTAGCATTATATATTTTTATAATATTCTGTCCTGAATATATCTCTTCTATATGACCATTAACCTCTCCTAATTGATTTTGTTGAGCAACAAAATATTTTTGAGAGTATTTCATAACTAAAGCAATAATTATAAATCCTAATAAGCTACAAGCAATTGCAGTAAAAGCCAAAATCCAATTTGAAACAAACATCATAACCATACTTGCAATTAAAAGTGATATTGAATGAACAATTGTTGGAACGCTATTATTTAAGCCTTGAGATATTGTATCCACATCATTTGTAACGCAACTCAATAAATTTCCATGTGAGTTTTTATCAATGTATTTAAAAGGAACTTTATTTATTTTCTTACTAATATTATTTCTTAAATTTTTAGAAACACTTTGTGAAACTTTCGTCATAAAAATATTTTGAAATAATACGCACAAACTGCTAGATAAATAAATTATAATTAAAATTAATGTAATTTCTATAACCAATTTAATATCTATTTGAGTTGTTAATCCATTTGAAATTAAGTTTGTTAACTCTTTCAATTTATTTGGACCTAAAACTGATAATATAGAAGCAATAACTGCTAATAATAATGATATTATTATTAACCATATATGTTTTTTACAATAAACAAACAAATTAAATAAAGCTTTTTTTAAATTTTTAAAATCAACCTTTTTATTAATATGAATATTTTTATGCATCATATCCCAATTCCTCCTTTGAAAGCTGAGAAAGAGCAATTTCACGATATACATTACAATTTTTTAACAATTGTTTATGTTTACCTATTCCAACAATTTGTCCATTGTCCATAACAATTATTTTATCACAATTTTTAATAGTACCAATTCTTTGCGCCACAATAACACATGTTGTACCATTAAACTCTTTAGATAAAACTTGTCTTAATTTTTTATCAGTTTCAAAATCAAGTGCAGAAAAAGAATCATCAAAAATTAATATTTCAGGTTTTCTAGCAAGTGCCCTTGCAATAGATAATCTTTGTTTTTGTCCACCACTAATATTTGCTCCATCTCTATGTATTTCAGCTTGATATGAACCATTCATATTTTGAACAAAAATTTGTGATTGAGAATTATTAATAGCTTCTTCAACTTCACTTTGTGATATCTTTTTATTATTTTTCGTTCCCATAGAAACATTGCTTTCAACTGTTCCTGAAAATATAACAGATTTTTGTGAAACATATCCTATTCTATCGTATAATTCACTTAACTTATAATTTTTAACATTTTCACCATCAATTAATACATTTCCACTTGTTGTATCGTATAACCTTGGAATTAAATTTATAACTGTGGATTTTCCACTTCCAGTTGATCCAATTATTGCAACGACTTCACCTTGATTTATTTCAAAGTTAATATTTTTTAAAATAGGTTCTTCAGCATCTTGATATTTAAAATAAACATTTTCAAATATAATAGTTCCTTTTTGTTTAGGATTGACACCAATACCATCAATTATTGATGATTTTGTGGCTAATACTTCATTTATTCTTTTGCAACTAACTTGCGCCCTAGGTAAAATCATAAACAATATTATCAACATCATAAATGCTGCAATTATTTGCATAGCGTATGAAAAAAACACAATCATATCTCCAAATAATGAAACTTTATTATTAAGTTGAGTTGCAGAATTAATAATAAAAGCACCGATAACATATATAGATAAAGATAATCCATTCATAACTAATTGTATAATAGGATTGATAAAAGATAATGTATATCCAGTAAATAAATTTGTTTTTGTTAAATTTTTATTTGTTTTATCAAATTTATTTTCAACATATTCTTCAGCATTAAATGCCTTTATAACCCTTAATCCATTCAAATTTTCACGCGTAATATTGTTAATTTCATCTGTTTGTTTTTGCAACTTTTTAAATTTTGGTACACACAAGATGCTAATTATTGTAACACTTAAAAGCAATAATGAAACTGCAACAGCTGTTGCAACAGACCATTGCCAATTTTTATTAACAATTTTAATAATAGCCCAAACAAACATTATAGGAACCTTTATTAATATTTGAATGGACATTGTTACCATTTGTTGAACCTGAGTAACATCATTTGTAGATCTTGTTATTAAACTAGCAACACTAAATTTATTCATTTCTAAAGTTGAGAAAGTTGAAACTTTATTATATAAATTATTGCGCAATCTTTTAGCAAATTCAGCTCCAATTTTTGCTGAAATAAACCCAACAGCAACAGCCAAAACACCACTTCCAAGCGCACATAACAACATAAATAATCCATTGATCAAAATTTGATCAACTCCACCATTTGTTTGTAATAATATGGTGATTTCATTCATATAGTCTGGGATTGTCAAATCTAAATAAACTTGACCAATTATTAATATAAGACTAAAAAAAACAAAGAACCATTCTTTTGTTTTAGTATATTTTAAAATTTTAAACATTTTAACTCCAAAATACTACTTTAATATTAAATTAATTTTTAAAAACATATTAGCATATAATATCATTTTATGAAAATAAAGCAAACAAAAATATATAATTTTTTGTCAAATACAATGATAAATATTAATTAACATTAAAATTTTTTTATTCATATTATGGAAATAGTAAAAGGAGAAGATAATAATGTTTTGCATAAACAGAAATAGGTATAATTGTGGTAATAGAAATTTTCCTACGATAACGAGAGTTTACGGTCCAACAGGTCCAACAGGACCTACCGGGCCAACTGGACCTTCAGGAGGTCCAACAGGTCCAACAGGACCTACTGGCCCAACAGGACCTACTGGGCCAACTGGACCTACAGGACCAACTGGATTAACCGGTCCAACAGGTCCAATTGGATTAACAGGCGCAACAGGACCAACAGGTCCAACAGGACCAACTGGACCTTCGGGAGGACCAACAGGACCAACAGGTCCAACAGGACCAACTGGACCTTCGGGAGGACCAACAGGTCCAACAGGACCTCAAGGAAGATCTGGAGATATAGGAGCAACAGGACCAACTGGACCAACTGGTGAAACGGGACCTACTGGACCTTCTGGTGAAACAGGACCAACTGGACCTTCTGGCGATACAGGACCAACTGGACCAACTGGTGAAACAGGACCTACTGGAGAAACAGGGGCAACCGGCCCTACAGGAGAAATTGGCCCAACTGGACCTACAGGAGAAACAGGGCCAACAGGACCTACTGGCGATACAGGACCAACGGGACCTACCGGTGAAACGGGACCTACTGGACCAACTGGTGAAACGGGACCAACGGGACCTACAGGAGAAACGGGACCTACAGGACCTACAGGAGAAACGGGACCAACGGGACCTACCGGTGAAACGGGACCTACTGGACCTACTGGAGAAACCGGACCTACAGGGCCTACTGGACCAACAGGACCTGCCGCAGTACAATTGGCAGAAGCAGCAAATTTTTCACTATTAAATAATAATAATGCAAGAAGATCAAATTTAAGTATAAATTCTGGTGAAAGAATTCCAATAACTCAAAAAGACATTGACACAACAAATTTATGTAATTTTAACAAAGATGCAAATACCATAAAATTCAACAAAACTGGTGTTTACAAAATAGAATATATGATTAATGCCTCGTTAATGCCTTTAGAAAATGATTCAAATATTAATATAATATCAGTTGGATTTAGAAAGTTAGACTCAAACAAAATATATGCTGGACAATCAGTTTGGTCTTATAATCAAGAAGTTAAACAAGTTTCAAGCATGGGATTATTTAAAGTTGAATCATTGGATGAAGAATATGAATTAATTAATTTATCTAAATATCCAATAATGTTAAATTCAAATTTTAATAATAATATTTTAGAAAATGATATTTCATATCCATTAGCAACAGTCTTAATAACCTTTATAGGTATTTAAAAAAAAGATATCACTAAGTGATATCTTTTTTTTATTTTTCATTATTTATTTCTTTTCTATTTTTTTCTTTTTGTGAAACAACTGCGCTTTTTATTAAATTTTTTATAATATGATATCCGTGATTTACGTTAGTTAATTTGTTGTTTTTAATTTTTTGTATATTATCAAACTCAATATCTTTAAAATTTTTATCTATATCTTTAACTGAAGACACTATTATATCTTTTATATTATTTTTTATTATAAAATTTTTAATTTGTGTATTCATTTTTCCCGATAATACAACTGAAGTTACATTGCAAAGATGAAATGCTGATTTATCTATATTTTCTATTGAATCAGGTAAATCGATTGTTTTTAAATTTTCACAATTTAAACATACTATTGGTTTTAAATTTTTAAAACCTTTTTCAAATTTTATATATTTTAAACAATTGCATGATTCGATTGCTCGAGATTCAAGATTAACATTTTTTGGTATTTCTAAATTTTCAATCGGACATTTATAAATTGTATTTTTTTCTAATATCTCAAGATTTTTTGGTAATTTTAATATTTTTAATTTACTGCAATTATAAAATGCACCTATTTGTATTTCTCTCACATTATCAGGAATGTTTAATTCTTCTATATTTGTAAATGCAAATGCTGTTGGCCCAATAATTTCAACATCCTTCCAAAATTCTTCTGGATTGTTTTTTAATAAAGCTAAATCACTATCTGTTACTTTTTCTAATATATTTTTATTTTTTATCATTAATATCCTCCGAATGTGTTTTATTATATCATTGTTTTCTAAATAAATCAATAGTTATTTATTAAAATAAAAGTCCACTAATAGTGGAACTTTTATTAATCTGAACAAATAACTCTAATATTATCTAATGACTTTTGAGTTTGCTCTTGAACGATAGTAGAAATTTGAGCAAGTTGGGCTTCAGTTATTTCTTCAGCTTTAGCTTTAACTATTACATTTATATTATCACTTGTTGTTGTTAAAACAGCATCTTCGAAACCTATTCCTCTAATTAATCCTTCAATTATTAATTCTTTTTCGAGAGCGTCAATTAATTCTTGCCTGCTTGCTTCTGCCATATCTTTTGCTTCTTGACTACTAGTTGAATCATTTATAATACCCTCATAATAAAGTATCGCACTTTCTCTTGAAGTTTCTCTATCTGCTCTATAAGATTCATAAAAATTTAAATTTGCAATTGTTGAAACGGGTTGAGAAACATTGTTATTTAATGCAATGTTAAGATATCCAGTGACAACTAAAAGAGCAACCATAACTGATAAAATTATTATTTTTTTTCTTTTACTAAACATGTTTAATCTCCTTTTATTTTCCAATTATAACTTCAATATTTCCTTGAGGAACATCTAATAACGCTTGCACCGTTTTGATGATTTCAAGTTTAACTTTTGTATCCTCTGCTCCTCCAGCAACAACAACCACTCCACCTATTTTGGGCATAATTTCTTGTATGACAACCATATCATTTGAAATTATTATCGGTTCTTTTGTTATCGTAGTCGATGTTGTTGTAGATCCATTTCCTTCATTTACATTAATTTTTTCTTCATCATTAGTTGCATAAACATATTCTGGTCCGCTTATTATAGTTATCATAACTGAAACATTTCCCACTCCATCTATTTGTTTGATAACTTTTTCAAGTTTTGTTTCAAGCATTGTTGCATATTCTGAAACTGAGGTTGTTTGATAGGATAATTGTGAATCATTTTTATTTAAGGTTGAAAGATAAATTAAAAGTATTATAGCTCCGAAAATAACAGCAATTATTATTTCAATATGTTTTATGCTTTTTAGTTTTTGAAATAATTTTAGATTTTCAAAAAGTCCTTTCTTTTGCTTTTTTTCTTCCACCCTTTCCTCCACGTCATCCTTGTTTAACATTTTAATTGAAAATTATATTTTTCTCCTCAATAACAACATATTTTAAAATGCTTTTCAAAACAAGTTCATTAATATCTATATGCTCTAAATCTTGATTAATTACTACCTCAGATAAATCGACAAAAACAGTTTCTATTTTCATTTTTTCAACAAACACATTTGCATTAATAATTATGCCAACATTATCAATTCCTTGCTCATGTAAATCTGCTTTTATCATATTTTCAATTGTTTCTAATCTATCTCTGTTTATTTGGAATATAAAATCTTCTTGTATAATAATAGCATCTTCTTCAAATATATCATTAATTGAAAATTCTTTTTTTAGTAAATTAGGTAAAGGAGAAATAATGATTAAAACAACAAAAAAGGCAAATACACCTTTAATATATTTTTTAGTTTGTCCATTAGGCATTATTAAATCTATTAAAACTCCCAAAATACAAATTCCTGCAACTGCTAAAATCCAACTTGATATGTTTGACATAAAACTCCTTATAAATAATTTGCTGTACACATTATAAGTCCAACCGTTATCAAATACATAAAAGCTATTCCTATTATCATTGTTACTAACAGCGTTAACGTTTTACCTGTTGTATATATAAATTCTGATATTCTACTGTCTGTTAAAGGCTCCAATATTGCGGATGCTAATTTTAATATTAATGAAAATACAGCTATTTGAATAATAGGTGAAGCTATACTTGCAAACATTAAAATTAATCCACTTGCACCAACAGCATTTTTTATAAGTACGCTAGAAGCCATTATAACATCAAATCCTTCTGATAAATATCCACCTAATAATGGAATATAAGATTTTATTGCATATTTTGCTGTCCTTATTGACACACCATCATAACTACTTGCAGTTATTCCTTGTATAGATAAAAAAGCCATAAATATTGTAAAAACAACTCCAAGAATCCATTTATATGCTGAGCTAAAAAATTTAGTAAATTTATCAAGCTTTACTGTTGATGTTAAATTTGAAACAATTGTAAAAACTAATATAAAAATAAATATAGGCATTAACACAGAAGTAAATACTTGAGTTATAAAGCTTGATAAAAATGCAACAGCAGGTTGATATACTGAAACAGAAGCTGTGCTTCCTATTGCTGTCATTAATGTTAACAATATTGGAAAAATAATTTCCATTTGTGATTTTATTAATTGAATAGCTCCAGAAGATTCTTTTATCAAATTTGTGACTCCAGACATTACTAGAACTATTATCACTCCATAACAAACAAAATGTATAATATCTCCAACTGATTTTGAATTAGTTTCGCTTCTTATATTAGAAATCAATCCACAAATTATTGATATAATTATAATTGATGCGAGTATCGGAATATATTTTAAAATATCATCGAATATTAAATTAATAATAGCGCTAAATATGGAAGTTTGCCCATCAGCAAATTTGCCTGATATTATATTTTGAATTTTCCCTGAAAAAGAATTGTTTCCAAAAATTTCATATTCATAATTATCTAAATTATTTAATATTTTTTCAATATCTCCAAAATTAAGTTTATTTAGTTGAGTTTCTATTTGATCATTTAATTCTATCTCAATTTCAGAAATTTCATTGTTTTCTTCTGCTATAACTAAAATACTAATAGGATAAAACTGATATAATACAACGATCAATATGACTGCAAAAATTAATATTAGTTTTATTATAGAATTTTTATTAAATTTTAAAAATATATCTTTGCTTTTAATCATAATAACTCCGAAATTATGTTCAATATATTAGTTACTATTGGTAAAGCTAAAGCAAGTATAATAATCTTACCTCCAAGAAGAATTTTATCTGCAATCGAACTAACTCCAGCATCATTACAAAGATTTGCGGAAAATTCTGTTATATATCCAATCCCAACTATTTTTAAAATAGTTGTAAATAATCCCGATTCTAAACCACTTTTTTCAATAATTTGATTAAAAACTGAAAATATACTTGTCAATGATTCAACAAGCATTAATAGTATTAAAACGCCTCCTGTTATTGTAATAATAATAGAAACTTCCGGCTTTATTTGTCGGACTATTAATGCAGTAATAGCAGTTATAACACCAACTCCAATTATTTTAAAAATATCCAATTTATAACTCCATCAAAGATTAAACATTGTTCTAACTGTATCAAACAATGTATTAATTAAATTTAAAACCATTAAAAGAACAACGATAAGACCTGCTAGCGTTGTTAAAGTTGCGATTTCTTCTTTATTAGAATGTTTTAAAACTTGATTAACAACAGCTGTTATAATTCCAACTGCGGCTATTTTAAAAATAATTTCAACTCCCATCAAATCCTCCTTTAAATTAAAATAATTCCAATTAATAACCCCATTAATATTAAAAGCTTTAAAGACAAAGAACCGAATTTTGAATTTTCTTCGTTTGTTTTTTGTTTTAGTTCTATAAATTTATTTTTATAATCATTAATTTGACTAATTTGATTGCTAGCATCTAATCTTCCTAAGTTGTAAAAAAAATTTAATATTAATTCTTTTTCATCGTCATTTAACAACGTGTTTTTTTTAAAAAGAAAATCTTTGGTTAAAACTTCATTATTATTTTTTAAATAATTTAAATAAGTGCTAATTATGTTTTTAAAATCTTTCGAAAATAAATTTACATTTGAAGAAATTATTGAAGATAAAGTATTTTTAGAAAAACTAATTTCAACACACAATTTCTCGCAAAGCAAAATTATATCTTCAAAAATTTTTTTTCTTTTTATATAATATTGTAAAATTCCAAATCCAATATAAGTCATACTAATAACGACAATTAAAATTAATATAATTTTCATAACAACCTCAACTATAATCAATGTCTGCTAATTTTATAGGAACGAAATTTTCATCATATATTCCCTCAAATGTTCCAGGACCTAATCTTGAAGATAAAACAATAAATCTTTTAAATAATTTTTTATCAAATAAAGATTTAAAGTTAGGTTTGTTTTTAAGTTCATTAATTGATCCGGCATGAGCTGTTGCCATAACTCCAACTCCACAATATCCAGCATATTCGATAGCTAAAATATCATCATTAGCTCCTATTTCATCACACACTATTATTGATGGAGATAATGATCTTATTCCAATTAAAAATCCTTGTGGTTTATTTATAAATGAAAGAACATCACAAAAATTACTTACAACTAAATTGTTTTCGCCATCACAAAATGGAGAAATTTCTCCCCTTTCATCTAATAATAAAATATTTAAAGATATGTTTCTTTCAGATAATTGATTAATAAAATCTCTTATAAAAGTTGTTTTACCAGAACCTGGTGGTGAAACAATTAAAGTGTTTTTAAATTCTCCTTTTTCAAATAAATATTTTAAAGCTAATAAACTACAATTCTTAATGTTATGAGGAATTCTTATAACTAAAGATGTAAAATTTTTTATCGTTTTAATTTGCTCCCCTTCACAAACTCCTGTTCCTGCAATTCCAATTCTAATACCAGAGTTAATAGTAATAAATCCTTGCTTAATTTGTTCATTTACTGCATATATTGAACATTCACTTGCCCTAAAAATTATATTATCAATGTCACATTGAGTGCAAATTATCGATTCATCAATATTTTGGGTTATACCTTTTTCTGAAACAAAATAATACTGATTACCTAAAATAACAACAATCGGTTTTCCAGCTCTTAATCTTAATTCATTTAACTGTTTATAATTAATATTTTTTATTGCTGCATTAAAAATTTTTTCAGGTAATATTTTCATAAAAATAGAATTTATATTTTCTTTTTCACTCATATAGTAAAATATTTTTTTGAGTTAAAAAAAATCTTGCGAAAATTGTTTTATTTCGCAAGATTTTGTTTTATAAATAATTATTTTAATCTTTCCATATATGTTCCTGTTCTTGTGTCAACTCTTATTCTATCTCCTTGATTAACAAAAAGTGGGACATTTAATGTGTATCCTGTTTCTAGAGTTGCCGGTTTATAACCAGCTTTTGATGTGTCTCCCTGAATACCTGGTTCACAATCTGTTATTGTTAATTCAACAAAATTAGGAGGTTCAACTGAGAAAGCTGATCCTTTATAAAATTGTATGTTTGCCATCATATTTTCAGTTATAAAATTTAATGCATCTTCAACTTGACTTTTATTTAATGGTATTTGATCATAAGTTTCCATATCCATAAAATAATAAATTTCACCTTCATTATAAAGATATTGCATTTCTTTTCTTTCAATAACTGCAACTTGGAATTTGTCCGATGGGTTAAAAGTTCTTTCTTGGACTTGTCCGGTTACAATATTTTTTATTTTAGCTCTAACAAATGGAGAGCCTTTTCCTGGTTTAACATGCAAAAAATCAACAACCAAATATATATTGCCGTCCATTTCAAACGTTACACCTTTTCTAAAATCACCTGCTGTTATCATAAAAACTCCTTAATTTAATTTTAAACAAATTTAAAACGTTATAAATTTGAATATATTATTTTTCATTATATCACATAAATTTATTTCTGTAAAGAATTATTTATTTGTTCATAAATTTTTTTCATTTCCAAAGAATCTTCAACCATTTTACTGTGAGACTCACAAATTATAGTTGGGTGCAAATTCAATTCGCTTAAAACTTTTGCCAAAGGTTCAAAATTTGGACCGAAATCTATATTATCAAAATCCAAATGTCTTATTTCACCTTTTTGTCCAAATTGAATTTTGGAAAAATGTATGTGACAATTATCAATTCTTTCAAAACCCAACTTTTCTATTGCATATAAAAAAATTTCTTTATAATCATTATAACTTCCAAAATTGCCTAAATTTAATGAATAAATATGGCCAAAATCAAATGTTGGAACAAGAATTTTATCCATAGTACAAAAATCTATAATTTCTTTATATGTTCCAATTTGTAATGTTTTTCCCATCGTTTCAGGACAAATATACATATCATTTAATTCTTTTTCATAAATTAATTTTAATAAATATTTAAGTCTTTTTTTTATTAATAATATAGCATCACTTCTATTTAATTTACCCTGAGAACCAATATGAAACACTAAATGTTTGCCTTTCATATTTTTTAAAATTTCAAGTCCTTTTATTATATAATTATAAGATTTTTCTGCCATTTCTTCACTTTCATTTGCAAAATTTATATAATAAGGAGCATGAACACTTACCAATACATTGTTAATTTCAGCTTCCTCTCCCAATTTTTTTGCTGTTTGTTCACTCATAGTATATCCCCTACCAAAAGAGTATTCATATGCATTAAGTCCTAATTGCCTCAACCAACTTGGAGCTTGATAAGAATGTTTATACCCCAATTCATAAAACAAATTTCCATTTCCAGAAGGTCCAAATTTTATATTATTAATCATTTTTCCACCATCATTAATGTCTCTATTTTAACATTTCCATCATTACTATTGTTAGCAATACCTAAGAATATATTATTGTAACAAAGTTTAAAACTTTTGTCATAAATTTTTTTCAATTTAATATTTTTACCATCAAGAATATCTTTTGCTTGCCCATCATTAATTTGGATTTCTTGCAAATCAACAGCTTGATAAGGAGTTATTATATTGTATTTACCATTTTTTAAATCATCAAGCGAATATGAGTCTTCTATTTTAAAATTTCCACATCTAGTGCGTACTATTTTTAACATAGTACCATATGTTGATAATGCACTTGCTAAATCTTTACATAAACTTCTTATATAAGTTCCTGATGAACAATTTATTTCAAATTCATATATTTCACTATCAAATATTTTTTCAATATCGAAGGTTTTTAACTCATTATCGTTTCTAAATTTATAAAATCTATTCTTTAAATCAACCTTATCAATATCAGAAACAATTTTTAAAATTTTAAATTCATAAATATTCACTTCTCTTTCTTTAAGATTTGCTGTTTTCCCTTGCCTTGCTAATTCATAAGCTTTCTTGCCATTAATTTTTAGTGCAGAAAATTGAGGAGGTGTTTGTTTAATTCGTCCAATAAATTTTTTTAAGACATTTTCAATATTTTCTTTGGAAATATTTTTGTATTTATAATTAATTATTTTTCCTTCACTATCTAATGTATCTGTTTCAATTCCAAAAATAAATATTGCTCTGTAAACTTTATCTTTATTTAAAAAATAATTAAATAGCTTAGTTCCCTTTCCAATTGTTATAGGCAAAACACCTTCTCCCAAAACATCTATTGTTCCTAAATGCCCTGCTTTTTCTGCCCCAACAATTTTTTTGACTTTATTAACTAAAGTATTTGAACTCACACCATAATTTTTATAAACATTAATTATACCATTCATAATTTATTAACCTTTTTATATATTTCTTCTTCACATTCAATTAATACTTTTTTTAACACTTTTTTTAGTTTACCATGCACGCTACAAGCAGAAGCATTAATATGCCCTCCTCCACCAAATTTGTTTGCAATTTTATTAACATCAAACCCGTTAATTGACCTTAAAGAAAATCTGTATTCTCCATTACCTCTTTCTTTAATTAAGATATTAATTTTAGAATTTTCAATATTAGAAATTAAATACATATAATTAGAAACATCACTTGACTTAACATTAAATTTTTTTAGATCTTTTAATCTAATATAAACATATGAAATATCTTTGTAAAATTTAATTTTTTTTGTCATAAATGAAATTATATTTAATTCTTCTTTGGACTTATTCTTAAACAAACATAAATTTACTAAATTGTGATCTGCACCAAAATTTACTAACTCGCCAGCAAAAATAAATGTTTTGCTTGTTATATTTGGATTTGAAAATCTGTTAGTATCAGATGAAATTGCTGCAAACAAACAAGTTGCAACTTCTGGTGATAATTTTTTGCTCATTTCTTTCATTACTTCAAACAAAACTTCTCCACATGAAGAATATGCCTTTATATAATTATATTTACCATAAAGTGAATTAGAAACATGATGATCTATATTAACAGTATTTTTAAAGTTTTTAAAATCTTCTTCAAAGATTCCTAACCTTGTTAAATTTGAAGTATCTAAAGAAATTAACAAATCGTAACTATTTAAATTAATTTTTGATTGTGTAAAATCTTTATTTACCATATTTATTTTATCAACATTTTTTAAAAACTGAAATTTTGTTGGTATTTCACCATCAACAAACATATCGCATGATTTACCCCTATCAATTAAAAAATTATAAAGCGCAAGCATTGATCCCACTCCATCACAATCACAATTAAAATGAGTGTATAATGCAATTTTATTAGATTTATCTATTTGATTTAAAATATCTCTTAATTGATTCATATCACCTCTTATTTTTTGATTTTACTATAAAAAGAAATAATTAACAAGTTAAATTAAAAATTTTAATTTTTTTTTATAAAACACTTGACAAATGATAAACATTTATATTATTATTTTAATGTTGTCGCGGGATAGAGCAGTTCGGTAGCTCGTCGGGCTCATAACCCGAAGGTCGAAGGTTCAAATCCTTCTCCCGCAACCATTATATAATTTTATTTAAAAAATAATAAAATTATGGCGACGTAGCTCAGTTGGCTAGAGCGCACGGTTCATACCCGTGAGGTCGAAGGTTCAAATCTTTCCGTCGCTACCATTATGGTCCCGTGGTCAAGTGGTTAAGACACCGCCCTTTCACGGCGGTATCATGGGTTCGAATCCCGTCGGGATCACCAAAAAAAACGTCAAATATCTGACGTTTTTTTTTGTTAACATTGTTCCATTGCTTCACCCATGTTTTCTACTATTGTTTTATCGCTCTGCCCTTTATATTCTTTACCATTAATCCAGTAAGATCTTTTCTTTTGTTTAACTTCTGAATAAGCCTCAATTTCTCTACCACATTTTATATTAAATTCTTTCATAGCTTCCTGAACAAGTTGTTCCTCGCTTTTTATATTTGGCTTTTCAATTGCATCTGGAGATTGAAGCTTAGTAACAAATTCTTTTTCATTTTTTCTATATTTTTTAAACGCATATTCAAAATATTTTTCAGATGCTTTATGCATATGACAAACACCTTTTTCAATAACTTTTCCGTCTGAGTTTTTATGTTCGTTTGTTTTATGCATACAATATCTAGCAATTAAACAACTATTAAAAACTGATCCATTTGGCAAATAATATAATGAAACAGATATCGAATCTTTTATTCTAAAAGTTTTAACCATACACATTTCGACTATTTCTTTTCCATTGAGAATGTTTTTTATAGCAAAAATTGCAGTTGATTTATTTTCATAAAAATTAACATCATTATATTTAAAACCATTTTGCTCGTCAAAACTTAAAGATAAATTCTCAACATTATCTTTCCCAATAATCATACCTTTGACTAAATATTTTTTGCTTTTTATAATTCTTTCAACAGTTGCATCATCAACTTTAACTATTTTAGAACACAAAAACTTATCTGTGCTTTTTAGTTTTGCCATAGTTATTTTAAAATGATAATTTTTCTTTAAGCATCCACTTCCAAATTCTTTTTTTAACATATTTTTATATTACAATAAATAAAATAAAAAATCAATATTAATTAATATTTTTTATATAAATTTTTATATTTTAGAATAAAAAAAAATATTTAGGAAAAAATACCTTGAAGATTAAGAAAGTTGAGGTATTAAATGTCTAACATAGTTGCATTAACAGGAGTTAACACTTCACAACTCCCTAAACTTAAGAATAATGATTTAATAGAATTATTAAAAAGAGTTAAAAATGGCGATGATTTTGCCAGAGATGAATTTATTATTGCAAATTTAAGACTTGTATTAAGCGTTGTTCAAAGATTTGGAGGAAAAAAAGGTAAAGCTGACGATATGTTTCAAGTTGGATGTGTTGGATTAATTAAAGCCATGGATAATTTTAATTTAGATTTGAATGTGAAATTTTCTACTTATGCTGTACCAATGATAATTGGGGAAATTAGAAGATTTTTAAGAGATAACACTCCAGTTAGAGTTACTAGAAGTTTAAGAGACATAGCATATAAAGCATTACAATCAAGAGAAAAATTAACAGCTATTCAAAGTTCTGATCCAACAATTGACGAAATAGCTAAAGATATGAATGAAAATGTTAAATTGGTTACAATGGCTTTAGATGCAATATCTGACACAGTGTCACTTTCTGATCCAGTTTATACAAACAAAGGTGAAAATATAAGAATAATGGATCAAGTTGCTGATATAAAAAACGATGCAGACTCATTAATTGAACAATTTGCATTAAAAGACGCATTATTTAATTTATCTGAAAGGGAAAAAGAAATTATAATGTTGAGATATTATATAGGTAAAACACAAATGGAAGTTAGCGAAGAAATAGGAATTTCTCAGGCACAAGTAAGCCGATTAGAAAAAAATGCTTTAGAAAATATAAGAAAAAAAATAAATTAGTTTAGCTAATTTATTTTTTTATTTCATCAATGGAAATAATACAACATCTCTCACAGAAGGTTGATTAAACATGACAACCATTAATCTATCAATTCCAAATCCAAGCCCACTAATTGGTGGCATTCCATGTTCCATTGCAAGTAGAAAATCTTCATCTAAATCCATAGCTTCTTCATCACCTGCTTTTTTTGCTTTCATTTGTTCTTCAAATGTGCTTCTTTGGATAACAGGATCAACTAACTCTGAATAAGCTTTGCAAAGTTCACTTCCTATTGCTAAAACTTGAAACATATCAATAACACGATTGTCTTTATCGTTTCTTCTTGCCAAAGGAACTAAACAAGAAGGATAATTGTATAATATTGTTGGTTGAATCAACTCAGGTCTAATTTTTCTTTTATAAACAAAATCTATTACTCCACCAACTGTTTTTATATCTTTAAAGTCTTCTTCTGAAAATAAATTTTTATTAATTATTTCATTAATCAAATTTTCTCGACTTTCTATATTTAAAAAATCAAAACCTAAGACTTCTCTCATCTTATCAGTATAATTAATTCTTTGCCATTCTTGTCCAAAATCTAAAGTGTGGCCTTCATATTCAATTTTTGTAGTTCCTAAAACCTCTGTAAGCAATTCTCTTATAAACTTTTGAAAAAATTTTATGTTATCTTCAAAATTCCAATATGAAGCATACCACTCGCAAACTGTAAATTCTTGAAGATGTTGCTGATCCATTCCTTCATTTCTAAAAACTTTACCAAGTTCAAATACTTTATCAAAACCAGCACATATAACTTCTTTTAATGCAATTTCTGGCGCTATTCTTAAGTTTAGAACTTTATTTAGTGCATTATGTTTCGTAAAAAACGGCTTTGCACTTGCTCCACAAACGGCATTTTGCAATATTGGCGTTTCTACTTCAATAAACCCATTTTTTTCAAGAAAATTCCTAATAAAAGATATTGTTTTACTTCTGCCGAGCATAACTTTCCTGCTTTCTTCGTTAGAAATTAAATCTAAATATCTTTGTCTGTATTTTTGTTCTATATCAGTTAGTCCATGAAACTTTTCAGGTAATGGTCTTATAGCTTTACTTAATAACTCAACTTTAAAAGCTCTTATGGTTACTTCCCCTGTTTGTGTTTTGTATATTTCGCCTATAATTCCAACAAAATCTCCTATATCAATTAATTTTTTATAAAATTCATAATCTTCTTCATCTATTTCATTTCTCCCAACGCTAACTTGAATAGATGCTTCAATATCTTGAATTTTCATAAAACCAAATTTTCCCATAATTCTTCTAAAAATTATTCTACCAGCAACCTTAACTTTTGAACCTTCAGGTAAATTTTTAGCTTCTAATAAACTTGTGTCTTTTTCAAATTTTTCAACAAATGGTATTATATTATTTTCTTTTAAAAATTCAATTTTAGCTTTTCTTATTTCAATTTCAGTTGATAATTTTGATATTTTTTCGTTTAATTTTGTTAAATCCATTTTCTCTCCTAAATATTACAAAGTATTATAACAGACTAATATTTTTAAGTCAATAAAATAAAATTGAATGTTGCATAATTATTTTGATTATAATAAATAATATGATAAAATATAATAAAATTAAGGAGTTATGTCTTATATGCGTCAATATGTTTTCCCAGTTATTTTTATAAAAAATGAAGATAATACATTCTTAGCACATTCACCAGATCTGAATATTTCAATTGATGGAGATACAATCGAGGAAGCGTTTTTATTTATACAAGAATTTATTTCAATTTATTGTTCTTATGCTACAAAAAACGGAGAAGAAGAATCATTAATTCCAACAAAATATGAAAAAATTGCAGAACAAAATCAATCAAAAATTGTTATGCTTGTTGATGCTTTTGTTAAATAGATAAAGAAAAAATTATAATGTTTAAATTTTATTTACAAAAAAATAAGGAAATTATTTAATTTCCTTATTTTATTTATTTTTTTAAATATTACAATTTTTTTATAATTTAATTATTAAATTTTTAATCAAAAAATACTAAAATATTATTTTTTGGTGCGGACGCCGGGACTTGAACCCGGACAGGTTGCCCCACAAGATCCTTAGTCTTGCGCGTCTACCATTTCCGCCACGACCGCATTTGTGCATTTTTCATTATACACAATTTTTCTTTTTAGTCAAGCGAAATTATAATTTTATCCTTAATATATCACCCTTTTTTAATTTTATTTCAGTTTTTAAAAATAATATTTCTTGCACGTTTTTTGCATCATTAATAATTTCATCCTTCATGTTTTTTATTTCTTCGACAACAAACTTTTTATTAAAAGTGTCGTAAGGAGACAAAACTTCCAATTCATCACCAACCTTAAATCTATTTCTTTGTTGGATTTTGACTTGTCCATCATGCTGATCTTCTAATACAATTGCAACAAATTCATGTGTTTGAGTTGGCATTGAAGAGTTAAGGCATTCTCTTTCTTCTTTATCGCTAAAATAAAATCCTGTTGTATATCCTCTATTGCTAGATTTAAAAACTTCATTACATATTTCTTTTGTTAATTGCTCTCCCTTTGTATTTAAATCTAAAGCTCTTCTATAAGCATTAACGATATTTGCAACATAATACAAAGACTTCATACGCCCTTCAATTTTTAAACTTTTAACACCTATTTCATTCAATTTATCTAAATAATTAATTAAACATAAATCTTTTGAGTTTAAAATATAAGTTCCTCGATCATCTTCTTTAATTTCATATTTGTTCCCAACTCGAGATTTCTCACATATAGTATATTCCCATCTACAAGCCTGAACACATTCTCCCCTATTTCCATCTCTTTTAGTTAAATAATTAGAAAGTAAACACCTTCCTGAATAGCTAATGCACATTGCTCCGTGAATAAAACATTCAATTTCAACTTCTTTAGGTAAATAATTTATTATTTCTTTTATTTCATCTATATTTAACTCTCGTGCAAGAACTATTCTTTTTGCTCCTAAATCAGCAAAAAATTTTGCTGTGTATTTATTAGTAACGTTAGCTTGTGTGCTTATATGAAACTCTAAATTAGGAATAGATTGTTTTATTAAATTTATGATTCCTAAATCACTAACAATAACAGCATCAACTCCTATTTGTTTTAAGTATTTTAAATATACTTCAAGACCATCAAAATCTTTATTATGTGCCACTATATTAACAGTAACATAAATCTTTCTATTGTATGAATGAACAAGTTCAACAGCCTCTTTTAATTCTTCTTCATTAAAATTATCTGCGAAAGCTCTCAAACCAAATTTTTTTCCAGCTAAATAAACTGCATCAGCTCCGAAATATAAAGCTGTTTTTAGTTTTTCCATATTACCTGCAGGAGCAAGAAGTTCCATATTTTCTCCTTTGTTTATAACAAACTATTCCATAATTCTATCATTGTTTTTGCTTTATTAAAAGCATAATCAAAAGTTTTTTTATCTTTTAAATTAACGCCTGCATCCAATAATAAAGATATTGGATCTTTTGTGCTACCAGATTTTAACAAATTAATATAGTTTACATAATTATTAGGTATTATATTATCAACAAAATATATTGCGCTAATCATCCCTGTTGCATATTTGTAAACATAAAAATCGTTATAAAAATGAGGTATTCTAGACCATTCAAATTTGATTTCATCAATTAATACAACATCATCACCAAAATATTTTTTATTTAAATTGTAATAAAAGTTATTTAATACTTCTGCTGATATTGGCTCTCCTTTTTCAAAGGTATCATGCGCAAAATATTCAAATTCGCTAAACATTGTTTGTCTTAAAATTGTTGCTTTAAAATTGCTTAAAAAATAATCTATATAAAATATCTTTTCATTTCTATCTTCAGTTTTATTCAATAAATATTTAATAAGTAACATTTCATTAACTGTACTTGCAATTTCTGCAATAAAAATTGTGTATCCAGCTTGACAATATTTTTGATTTTGATTTGAATAATATGAGTGAATACTATGTCCTAATTCATGTGCTAAAGTGAACAAACTGTGAGTATCACCAATGAAATTCATTAATAAAACAGGTTTTTTTCTATACGCGCCCCAAGAAAAAGCACCATTTTCTTTATTTTTATTAGGATATTTATCAATCCACCTTTCTTTAACAGCTTTATCAATTAAATTTATATATTCTTCGCCTAAAACTTTTGTTGCTGATTTTATTATTTCTATAGCTTCATCAAATGTATACTTTTTGTTAATATTTTTTTCTTTAATATATTGATCATAAATCGCAAAATTTTCAAATCCTTGAGATTTTCGTTTTAATTCAAAATATCCATAGAATTCTTTTAAATTTTTATTTACATATTCTATTAATTTTTTATAAACATTTTTATCAACTTCTTCCAAATATAAAGCTTTATCTATGCAACTTTTATACTTAGACACCTTCGCGTAAAAAGAATCTGCTTTTATATTTGAAATATAATTAGATGCCAAAAAATTATTATATTTTCCATATTCGCCATTAAATGCTTTTAAAGTATTTTCTCTTAATTTTCTATCATTACTTTCCATTAATTCTAAATAAGTTGAATGGTTTAAATTATGCTTTTCTCCATTTGCATCAAGAACATCTGGAAATTTAATGTCAGCATTATCAAATAAGAAAAAATTATTAGAAAATCCATTTATCACTTCTCCAGTTAATGCTAAAATTTTTTCTTCTTTTTCTGATAAAATATGTTTCTTTTGTCTTAAAATATTTTTAAAATAATTTGAATAATCAGTCGTATTTTGTAAATTTATTAAAAGTTCATTTTTGTTTTTCTTCATTTCAACATCAATAAATGAAGTTGAAGCTGAAAATTTGCTCAACAATGATTCAACTTGAGTTAATCGCTCTTGATAAAATGAATTTATTGAATCTTCTTTTGTTTTTAAATTTGCATAAACATATAAATTCTCTAATCTCTTGTTTAAATTTTCTTGCAATGAAAGACAATTTATTATTAATTCTTGATTATTTAATTTACCTTTAAAAATTTCTAAAGAATTAATTTCGTTTTTTAAATCTTCGAATTCTTCTTTAAAAATATCGTCATTTTTAAAATAATCATTTAAATCCCATTTATCACATTCCGCAATTTCTTGTCGTTCTTTAATCATATATTCTCCTATATTTTTGACAAATTAAAAAATTTCCAAGGCATTTTATTTGTGTTAGGTAAAACTTTAAAACTCATCTTTTGCTTAGTTGTTGGATGAACAAATTCAACTTTATAAGCCCATAACGCCAGTTCTTTTGTTTTTGTATATTTCGCACCATACTTACCATCACCAAAAACTGGAGTTTTTAAATTAGCCATTTGAACTCGTATTTGATGAGATCTTCCTGTTAAAAGATTAATTTTAACTAAAGACAACTTTTTTTGAATTCCTTTATTTTGTTCTTTTTCATTATCAATAGTTCTAGTTTGATTTTTATTTTCTTGAAATTTTATATTTAAAACTTCTAAAACATCGTAAATTAATTCAGCTTTTTTTGCTCCAACTTCACTCATAGGCACAACTTTTACTATATTATTCTGTTCATCTTTTTTTAAATAATTAATAACCTTTTTAGTTTTTTGATTTAATTGCCCTTCCACAACTGTTAAATATTCTTTATTAAATATCCCAGTTTTTATTTGTTCACATAATCTTGCCGAAGCTTTTGAAGTTTTAGCAAAAACCATAATTCCACCTGTTGGTCGATCTAATCTATGTATTAATCCAGCGTAAGCATTACCCATTTTATTATATTTTTCTTTTAAAAATTTTTTAACTGCCGATAGCATATCAAAATCACCTGTTTCATCTTCTTGAGAAGGAACATTTTCAGGCTTTATAACAACAATAACATGATTATCTTCATAAATTACATTTAATTCAAAATTTTTCATACTCTACTCTTTAAATATCAAAATTCCACTTGCCCCACATGGTAAAATTATATTTTCATTTGTCGGCAATCCTATTTCATATGCTTCACAAACACTTTTCTCTAAATATTTAGTTTGCTTTAAATTTAATAACAAAATATTTTTTAAAACTTGTGGTTGTAATCCTGTTGTATAAGAATTAATTAAAACGAACAAAGGATTATCACTCAAAAGTCTAAAACACAAATTAACAAATTCAAATAAATTATTTTCTATTTTCCAAATTTCACCATTTGGACCTCTTCCATAAGAAGGAGGGTCCATTATTATTGCATCATATTTATTTCCTCGTCTTATTTCTCTTTCGATAAATTTTTTGCAATCATCAATAATAAATCTAACATTTTTATTTTCAAGTCCCGATAGCTTCAAATTTTGTTTGGCTCTTTCAACCATTCCTTTGCTTGAATCAACATGAACAACGCTTGCCCCAGCACTTATGCATGCAACTGTTGCACCTCCAGTATAAGCAAAAAGATTTAATATTTTAATATCCCTATTAGATTTTTTTATCAAATCAATCATTTTTTCCCAATTATAAGCTTGTTCTGGAAATAATCCAGTGTGTTTAAAGCCCATAGGTTTTATTAAAAATTTTAGATTTTTCCATCTTATTTCCCACTGTTCGGGAGTTTTTTTTAAATATTCCCAATGTCCACCACCCGTAGATTCGCGAATATATCTAGCATTTAAATCTTTTGCATTTGCCAAAACTGTTTGTGAAGGCCAAATAACTTGTGGATCAGGTCTTAAAAGTTTAATATTTCCCCATCTTTCAAGCTTCTCACCATTCCCTGTTGATATAATTTCATAATCTTCCCAACTTGTGCAATATTTCATTATTCCTCACAACTGTTTTTTAATTGTATAACTATTTTTTCTTCGGAAATTTCTATTTCTTTTTCAAAAATAGCATTATTAATTTCTTTATATATATCTATTGCTAAAACTTCAGATTTAATTGTTTCTAAATATTTTTTTATAACTTCATTTAATAATTCGCTTGAATTTTTTAAGCCAACAATTATTCTATCTTCAACTTTGAATCCTGCTTCTTTTCTTAAAACTTGAATAGACCTTATCAACTCTCTTAGAAGTCCCTCTAACATTAAATCTTTATCAATAGTAATATCTAAAACAACTGTTATATCATTTTCAGTTGAAATTACATATTCTTCTTTTGCTTTAAAACACAAAACAAACAATTCACTATCCAATTGATTAAAAGACTTAAATGAAATTTTACCTTTTTTATATTGATTAACAACATCTTTCATTTCTTCATTTGTTAATTCAAGCAACTCATTTTTTAATTTTTGTACATCTCCTTTTAAAACTATCCCTGCTGTCTTAAAATTAACGCTTAAATATTCTTCATTAAATTTTGTATTATCATTCTCTCGAACTATTTGTTTTATATTTAATTCGTCTTTAATAATATTTTCAAATTTAGTAACTGCATTAAACACTTCATCACTTACATTTAAAAACATAGTTTTTAATGGTTGTTTTATCTTAATTTGATTTTCATTCCTTAATCTCTGTGCAATTGCAATAATATCTCTAACATATTTTGTTTCATTATCTAAATTAGTAAAACGAATTTCATTTACATTAGGAAATCCTGCTAAAAAAACACTCTCTTCTGATTCTTTTTCTATATCTCTAATCATATTCTGCCAAATGTATTCTGATAAGAATGGAATGATAGGACTCATAACTTGAGTTATGATTTTTAATGCATTGTACAAACTCCAATAAGCATTCATCTTATCTTCAGTGTCATCAGATTTCCAAAATCTTCGTCTATTTACTCTAATATACCAATTAGTCAAATTTTCTATAAAGTTTTCAAAATCTTTTACTATCAAGTAATATTTGTTTGTTTCATAATATTCAGTTGAATTTTCAATAAATTTATTACATTCTTCAATCAACCATTTATCTGTTATATCTAATTCTTCAATATTTGGTATATAATGAGCTATATCTGGATTGTCAATGTTTGCATAAGTATTGAAAAAGACATATGCGTTCCAAAATCCCAATAATTTTCTTTTTACATCATCTGTTATTCCAAATCCAAACCTTGTATCATTTAACATATTGTTTGATGCAAATATATACCTAATTACATCTGCACCAGTCTTGTTAACTAAATCATTAAAGTTAATATTATTTGGACCAGATTTTGAAAATTTAGATCCATCTTCTGCAACTAACATAGCAAATCCAATGACTTTTTTGTATGGAGCTTTATTTTCTAATGTAACTGCCATAAATAATAATGAATAGAACCACAATCTTATTTGTTCTTTCATTTCAATAACACACTCAGCAGGAAAATTTTTATTCCAAAATTCTTTATCTTCAAAATATTTTTTTGTGCTAAAAGGAGTTATACCTGCATCTAACCAACAGTCACCAACTTCGGCAACTCTTTTTACTTTTGCCCCACATTTAGGGCATGTTATGATAATATTATCAATATATGGTCTATGAAGATGAGGTATACTTTCAACTTCTTTTGAAGATGAATATTCTTTTAAATCTTCCAAACTACCAACAACTGTCAATTTTCCACATTCTTCACATTTATAAAATGGCAAAGGTAGTCCATAAAATCTTTTACGAGATATATTCCAATCTCCCATATTATTCAACCAATCTAACATTCTTTTTTCCAAATAACTTGGTTGCCATTTTACTGTTTTTATTGCTTCAATTAATTTTGGTCTTATTTCTTCAGCACTTATATACCATTCTTTAGTTAATCTGAAAATAAGAGGCTTTTTACATCTCCAACAAATAGGATATCTATGTTTATACAAATGAGTGTAATATAATTTATTTCTTTTTTCTAATTCACTAAAAACTAGATCTGATACAGAATCTGCTTCTTTATTAGCTAAAAATCCGAAATCTGAATAAAACACTCCATTTTCATCAACAGGACAAATATTTGGCAACCCTAATTTTTGTCCTAACTCAAAATCTTCTGCTCCACATCCTGGTGCAATATGAACAACTCCAGAGCCTTCAACAGAATCAACATCTTCCCAAGCAACAATTTTATGTTCAAAATTTTGTTGGCTTAACTCTTCAAAACAAGTTTGATATTTCTTATCAACTAACTCTTGTCCTTTTATTTCTTTTTCTATTTCTATTAAATCATTTTTGAGTACATTAACAGATTGCTTCCCAACAATAATTTTCCTATCACTAGACTTTACTTTACAAACACAATAATCTAAATTTGGATTGACTGCTAAAGCAACATTTGAAGATAAAGTCCAAGGAGTTGTTGTCCAAACTAAAATATCCAAATTTGAATCTATAATAGGTAATTTAAAGAAAACTGCTCTATGTTCCATATCTTGATAACTATCAGCAAGTTCATGTTCAGATAAAGAAGTTCCACAGTGTGAACACCAAGGCATAGGTCTATATTTTTCTATTAACCAACCTTTTTCATGACATTTTTTTAAAAAATACCAAATAGTTGTTATATTTTTATCAGAATTAGTGAAATAAGAATTATCCCAATCCATCCATTGTCCCAATCTTTTAGATTGTTGAGTTATAATTGTTGCATACTTATTTACTCTTTCAATGCAAGTCTCTGTAAATTTATCCATCCCAAATTTTATGATATCTCTTTTGTCTTTTAAGCCAAGTTCTTTTTCAACTCCAACTTCAACCCATAATCCTTGAGCATCAAAACCATTTTGATAGTGGGCATCAAAACCATTTAATGCTTTATATCTTAACATTATATCTTTTAACGATCTATTCCAACAGTGATGCAATTTCATTTCATTATTTGCTGTTATAGGACCATCTAAAAAGGCATAATATTTACCTGTTTTTTTGTTTTTATTTTTTAATTTTTCAAATATTTTGTTGCTTTCCCAAAATTTTAATATTTCTTCTTCGTTTTTTACTAAGTTTGGAACCGTACTTTCTTTTTTCATTCTTATCTCCTGTTTATTTTATTCATTATATATATTTATCACAAATTTTATTAAAAATCAATTAAATAATTTTAACAATTAAATTATACAAAAATTTCTTTAATTGGTTTATTTCTCCAATCTTTTTCAACTTTAACAAATAAATTTAACATAACTTTTTTATTTACTAGTTTTTCTATTTCTATTCGCGCACTACTGCCAATCCTTTTTAAAGAAATTCCATTTTTTCCAATTATTATAGATTTATGTGATTCTTTTTCACAAATAATATCAATACTAATATTTACCAATTTTTTATTTTCATCATAATTAATAACCTCACATTTAACTCCATGAGGAATTTCTTGATTAGTGAAGTTTAAAATTTTTTCTCTTACTATTTCTGAACATAAAAATTTTATTGATTTATCTGTTATTTCGTCTTGATCAAATATTAAACTATTTTTTTCTGGCAAAAAATCTATTATCATATATTTTAATTCGTTTAAGTTTATTTTTTTCTTAGAAGAAATAGGAACTACATTTTTTATTTTTGTTTTATTAATTTCATACAAAATTTGATATAAACTCTCTTTGGTAAGCATGTCTATTTTATTTAATACTAATATTAAATTGTTATTTTTTTTATATAAATTTATAACATTTTTCAATTCTTCATCATCTATTTTTTTTGAGCCATCAATTAAATAAACAATAACATCGGCTCCTTCACTTGCGCTCCTAACGCTTTTATTCATATATCTATCTAATTGATTTTTACTCTTATGTATACCTGGTGTATCAATAAAAATAATTTGAATATCATTTTCAGTTAATATTCCCAATATATTATTTCTTGTTGTTTGTTTTTTTGATGAAACTATATTTAATTTATAATTCAATAATTTATTAATAAGTGTACTTTTCCCAGCATTTGTTTTACCTATAACAGCAACATATCCAACTTTCATTTTTTTACTCCAACTTCAAACAATATTTCTTCTGTTAATCTCATCATTTCTTTTTCCTCTTGTTTGTCTATGTGATCATAGCCCAACAAATGTAAAATACCATGCGTACTTAAAAATAGTAATTCTCGCTCAACTGAATGTTTGAAATTTTTTGCTTGACAAATAGCTATATTTTTACAAATGGCTATATCACCTAAAAATATATTATCTGTTTCATTTATAACTATATTTAAATCATTTTTTTCAAAATTAGGAAAAGATAAAACATCTGTTTCTTTATTAATATTTCTAAATTTATTGTTTAAATTTTTTATTTCTTTTTTTGAAACAAATTTAATATTTAAATAAAAATTATTTTTTATATTTCCAAATTTTTTCTTAATAGCTAATAAAAATATTTCTTTAATTTTTTTCTTATATCTAAATGAAAAGACTTTAATAAAATTAACTTTTACCATAAAATTATTATATCATAAAAATAAAAATTTTAAAATATTATAAAGTAATTTTTCTATTTACAGTAATAATATAGTCAACAATTGTTCTATTATCATTTTCTGTTATAACATAATTTTCTGAAACAATTTCATCAGTATTATTTAATCTTGCTATAGCATTATTTTTTGCTTCTTCAATCTTTTCTTTTTCGACCAATTCAAAATCTTGAGTTTCTTTTTTTATTTCTAATTCATAATAATATAAAGTCTCATATTTAATAGGTAAAATTGCATCAGATAAATATTCCTCATAAATAACTAAATCATAATAAACAAACGATATTTCTTCTTTTTTTGAAAAAAATTCTTTATTTAGAAAACTCATTTTTCTTTCTATAATAACATTACCTGTTCTTATTGTTACTTCTTTTTCGTTTTCATGAAATGATTGACCAGTAATGAAAACATCAGCAAAAATATTTGCTTTTGGTTTAATCGGTATTTTATTCCCAGAAGAATCAATAACATAAGGAGCAACTAATATATCTCCAGCTTTTATTATATCTCCAGCTTTAACCATTAATGTTCCTTGTATTAATTCAATTTTTGTTATCACTCCGTCTTGATTTGATATTAATGGTTGAATATTGTCTAAATTTTCATATTCATCATTTATTACTTTTTCTTTTATATTAATTATTATACTAGTTCCTTTATGAATAACACTTACCATGCTAATTTCATCAAAATTATCTAAAATTATTTTTTCAATTTCATTGTTCGTATGTTTATTCAAGGAATTAAGGTAATTTATTCCATTTTCATTTAAATCTTCTTCATTTTCACTTGTTTTTACATCATTATTTCCGATAATATCAATTTTCCAAATATAATTTGAAGAAACAACAAAAAAACAAAATGCAATAAAAACTCC
>CALWKK010000002.1 GCA_944381245.1 uncultured Clostridia bacterium | reverse complement strand
TGAATTATTAGATAAAGATAATCCGATAGGCGCAGTATTAGGAAACATCACAAATTGTTGTCAAGTAATAAATGATGCAGGGCGAGAATGCATGAGACACGGAATGACAGATCCAAATGGAGGATTTGTTGTGTTTAGGAAGAAAGGCGTGATAATAGGGCAAGCATGGGTATGGTATAATGAAGAGAAGAAGAAACTATGTTTAGATAACATAGAAATACCAGATAGCAGGCAAGAAGGAGTAAAAAGGAATATAGGGGAATTCATAGAAGCAATAGAGAGATTAAAAGATGGAATCAAGGCAGGAATGGGTGAGAAAGTTAAATTGATTACAATGGGGAATGGCTATAATGATTTCCTAGAATGCTTAACAAGAAGTAAGATACAAAACGCATTAGCAAGTGCAGCTGTATCAACTGGAGGAATGGTAAAAATTTTATCTGAAGGAAAATTAGAAGAAGAAGAAAAAGGGGGAGCTCCAAGAGATGTTAATTACACAGATACAAAATATGGAGAGAGATTGATTTATAGACAAAATGATGAACAAAGCAAATAAATATAATTTTTTAAAATAAGAGTATTTCGACAAAATAACACTTTATTTCGACATAAAGTGTTATTTTTTAATTTAATATCTTTGTTAAAATAAATCAACAGGAGGAAACAAATGCAAATAAGAAATAGAATATATAATAATACATTATATATTGTTTTAAGTGGAGAATTAGATGAACATTCTGCTCAAGCAGTTAGAATAACCTTGGATGAATTATTCGATTTAAATGGATTTAATCAGGTTATAATTGATCTTTCTGAATTGGACTTTATGGATTCAACAGGAATTGGAGTTTTAATTGGAAGATATAAAAAATTAAAAAGCAAAAATACACCGATTTTTATTTGCAATCCTTCTTCTCATGCAGAAAAAATTTTTAAAATGACAGGCCTTTATGAAATAATGCCTAAAATATCTTAAGGAGTTTATGATGAATGTTGTTAATGAGATGACAATAAAATTTAAAGCACTTTCTATTAATGAAAGTTTTGCTAGAAGCACGGTTGCTGCTTTTTGTGTTCAACTTAATCCAACGATTGATGAAATAAACGATATTAAAACGGCAGTTAGTGAAGCTGTTACTAACTGTGTTGTTCATGCATATCCAAAAAAAGATGGAGATATTACTATTAATGTGAAAATTACTCCGACTAGTGCCATTATTTCAGTTGAAGATAATGGAGTGGGAATAGCTAATTTTGAAAAGGCTAGACAACCTTTCTTTACAACTAAACCAGAAGAAGAAAGAAGTGGTATGGGATTTACCGTTATGGAAACATTTATGGATAAAGTTACTTTATTAAAGAATGAAAATAATAAAGGTGTTATTGTACAAATGGAAAAAAAATTCAATGGGATTGCGAGCTAGGAAAGGAATGTAATGTTAAACCATGAAACAACAATAAATTTAATTAAAGAGGCGCAAAATGGAGATGAAAATGCAAAACAAATTTTAGTTAAAGAAAATTCACCTCTTATTAAAAGTATTTTAAAAAGATATATTGGTAAAGGTATTGAATATGATGATTTATATCAAATCGGAGCAATGGGGCTTGTTAAAGCAATCAATAATTTCAATACTAATTTTAATGTTAAATTTTCAACTTATGTTGTTCCTATGATTATAGGAGAAATAAAAAGATTTATGAGAGATGATGGAGCCATTAAAGTTTCAAGGACTATTAAATCTTTTAATCTACAAATTAATAAGTATATTGAAAAATATTTTAAAGAAAATGGAACAAAGCCAACAATAGAACAAATTTCCAAAAAATTTGATGTTTCTAGTCAAGAAATTATTTTTGCAATGGATTCAGCCAGAATGCCAATATCTTTATATGCACCTTTTGAAGATGATGACGAAAAAAGCCTTTTGGTTGTGGATAGATTTTTGGAAGAAGATGCTAACGATAAGATATTTGATAATATTTTTTTAAGAGATGAAATTAAAAAACTTGATAGTCGTGATAAAAAAATTATATTACTTAGATATTTTAGAGATAAAACTCAAAGTGAAATTGCTAAAACTTTGAAAATTTCTCAAGTTCAAGTTTCAAGATTAGAAAACAAAATTTTAGAAAAAATTCGAGAAAGAATTGCTAAATAAATCGTATTATCTTTTTTATTATTAATTGACATTTTTTAATTAAAATGTTAAAAATGAATTAAAAGGATAATTAAATGGAAGAAATTATATTGACAGGGATTAAACCAACAGGTAAAATTCATATAGGTAATTATTTTGGCGCTGTAAAACCTGCTATTGATTTAGCTAAACAACAAAACGCAAAAGCAATGTTTTTTATTGCCGATTATCATGCTTTAAATTATTTAAAAGATAAAAATAAATTTTCAGAATATACTTTTGATTTGGCGGCCACTTGGTTGGCTTGTGGTCTTGATGAAAGCAATTTGTTTTTTTATCGACAATCAGATATTCCCGAAATTTTTGAAATAAATTGGATTTTATCAAATGTAACTCCAAAAGGCTTAATGAATCGAGCTCATGCTTATAAATCTTTAGCTGAAGAAAATATAAAAAATGGGAAAGAAGTAGACGATGGAATTAATATGGGGTTGTTTAATTATCCAATTTTAATGGCAGCAGATATTTTAAGCATGAAAGCGAAGTTTGTACCTGTTGGAGAAGATCAGAAACAGCATGTTGAAATAACTAGAGAAATTGCAAGAATTTTTAATAATTTATATGGAGAAACATTTATTTTACCTGAAGAAAAAATTAACAAAAATGTTGGATTAGTGCTGGGGTTGGATGGAAGGAAAATGAGTAAAAGTTATAACAACACAATTGAATTGTTTTGTTCAGAGGAAGAATTACGAAAAAAAATTAATAAAATAGTAACAGATAGTTCAAATCCAAATGATCCAAAGAACACAGATTGTTTAATTTTTAAAATTTTTAGTTTATTTGCAAATGATAATCAAAGAAAAGAAATGGAAAAAAGATTTAAAGAAGGAATTTCATGGGGCGACGTAAAAAAAATAACATTTCAAACTGCTAACGATTATATAAAACCTATGCGAGAAAAATATATGTTTTATAAAAACAATCCTAACAAAGTTGAAGAAATTTTACGCAAAGGCTGTGAGGAGGCAAGAAATATAGCAAAAATAATTTTAAACAAAGTTAGACAAAATATTGGAAAATATAATTTTTAGTCTACTTATTAAAAAAAATAAAGGGTTTTTGTTTTTAGTGTCGAATTTAATATTGACACTATTTTTTTAATTAAGGAGTTTAATGCAAAAAATTTACTTTTCACCAGAATGGGTTAGTGAGCTAAAATCAAAAGCAGATATAGTTAGAATACTTTCAGATTATTTGCAATTAAACAAAAAAGGTAATATTTATTGGGCTTTATGTCCATTTCATCATGAAAAAACGCCTTCTTTTGCTATTAATGATGATGGACAATTTTATCATTGTTTTGGATGTGGCGAAGGCGGAGATGTTATTAATTTTATTGAAAAGATTGAGTCTGTATCATATATTGAAGCTTTGGAAATAATTGCAAAAAAAGTTGGCATGGAACTTCCTCAAGAAGGGAATGGCGAAAAAATAATAAAAGAAAAAAATGAAAAAAATGAAATATTAAAAATACTTAATGAAGCATTAAAAATTTATAAAAAAAATTTATATTTAGAAAGTGCCAAAAATGCGCAAGAATATGTTAAAAGTAGAAATTTTAAAAAATCCGATTTGGAAAATTTTAATATAGGATATGCAAATGGGAATGCTATAGTTTATGATTTGTTAAAATTAGGGTTTAAAAAAGAATACTTAATAAAATCTGGTATAGCTGGTGAAGATGATCAAACTGGTAAATTATATGATAAATTAGCAAATAGATTAATATTTCCGGTTTTAAATTCTTATGGAGAATGTATTGGATTCAGTGGAAGGATTTTAGAAAAATCGAGTGTAAGAGCAAAGTATAAAAATACACAACAAACATTAGTTTTTGATAAAGGGAATTCAGTTTATGCAATAGATTTATTAAAAGAATCCAAACGAAAAGGAGAGCTTAAAGAAATAATATTAGTTGAAGGACAGATTGACGTTATAACTATGCATTCGCATGGATTTAATAATACTGTTGCGTCTTTAGGAACAAGTTTAACAGAAAAGCATGCAAATGTTTTAAGTCGTTTGTGCAATGATATCATAATTATATATGATGGTGATTCGGCAGGAGAAAAAGCGACATTAAGAAGTATCGATATTTTAAAAAAAGAAAATTTTAATATTAAAGTGGTAAAGTTGCCTGAAAATTGTGATCCAGATGAATATTTAAGAAAATATGGTGCGGAAAGTTTAAGAAATTTGATTAATAATGCTGTATCACCTGTTGAATATAAACTTAATTTATTAAGAGAAAAATTAAATTTAAACAGTCCTAATGGGAAAAGTATATATTTAAAAAAATCATTTGAAATTATTAAAGAAGTCGAAACTTATAGTGAAAGAGATATTTATTTAAACATTATAAATAAAGAATCTGGAGTTCCAATAGATATTTTGAGAAAAGATTTTGAAAAAGAAACAAACAAAAAAGAATTAAAAAAAGAACAAAATGTTTTAATTCTTAAAGAAGATGGGAATATTAAAGCAGTTAAGTTTGTTTTGGGAGCAATATTAAATAAAGAAGATTTTACTAAAGGGCAAAATTATTTAAAAAATTATTTAATAAATCCGATATATTTAAATTTATTAGAAAAATTTGAAAGATTTGGAGATATTGAAAAATTATTATTAAATTCAAATGAAGAAGAAAAAATTTTTATAAAAGATATAATTCAAAATTATTCTAAAGGATTAGGGAAGGATTATTATGATCAATGCGTATGGAAAATAAAAGAAGCTACATTGAAGTTAAAACAACAAATGCTTAGCGAACAATATAAAAATTCAACGTCTAATGAAGAAAGAAAAATTATTGCAATTAAATTAAATGAAATCATTAAAGAATTAAGCGAAAGAAAAATATAGGAGAAAATATGGAAGAAAAATTTACAACTGAATTAAATCGTTTTTTAGATATTGGTAGAAAAAAGGGTATGGTCAATGAAGAAGATATCTATTTTAGACTTATAAAACATGATGCTAGCCGAGATGAAATAGATGAATTTATTAAAACAATTGAAAAAAACGGTATAAAAATTATAAAAACACATGAGGAAGATTTAAGTAAAGAAAATTTAGAAGATTTGATTGTACAGGTTAATGTTGATGACCCTGTTAAAATGTATTTAAAAGATATAGGTAAAGTCCCTTTATTAAGTAGTGATGAGGAAGTTGAGCTTGCAAAAAGAATGATGGAAGGAGATGAGATTGCAAAAGCAAAATTATCTGAATCGAATTTAAGATTGGTTGTTAGTATAGCAAAAAGATATATATCCAGGTCAAATATGCAATTTTTAGATTTAATTCAAGAAGGAAACATAGGGTTACTAAAGGCAGTTGAAAAATTTGATCATACAAAAGGATTTAGATTTTCAACTTATGCAACATGGTGGATAAGACAATCTATAACAAGAGCAATAGCTGATCAAGCAAGAACAATAAGAGTTCCAGTCCATATGGTTGAAACAATTAATAAATTAACAAGAGTAACAAGAACATTAATTCAAAAATTAGGAAGAGATCCAACTATAAATGAAATAGCAAATGCTATGAATTTGCCAGAAGAAAGAATTATGGAAATTCAAAAAATAGCGCTTGATCCAATATCTTTAGAAACAACAGTAGGAGATGAAGAAGATTCTAAAATAAGTGATTTTATCGAAGATGAAAGCGCTTTATCCCCTCTGGAAGCTGCTTCACAAACTTTATTAAGAGAACAACTACTTTCAGTTATAGAAACATTAACGCCAAGAGAGCAAAAAGTTATAAGAATGAGATATGGGTTAGATAATTCTCATCCAAGAACTTTAGAAGAAGTTGGAAAAGAATTTAATGTTACAAGAGAAAGAATTAGACAAATTGAAGCAAAAGCATTACGGAAACTAAGACATCCAAACAGATCAAAAAAATTAACTGATTTTCGAAGTTAATAGTATAATAAAAAAATAAAAAGTTTTAAAAAAATTATATTAATAAAATAGGAGAGAAAATGGATTTTAATAAAATAATAGAGTATCAAAAAAAAGATGAAGAGCTAATAAGAATTGAAAGAGATTTAAATAATAATATAAACAAAAAAGTTTTTAATGAAATGATAGCCGTTGTAAAAAAAGCGCAAGAGAAATCAAGTAATTTAGAGAGCAAAGCACAAGCACTTATAAATGAATATAATAGTTTAAAAAAAATTTATGAAGATAATCTTGCACAAATACAAAAATTTATTTCTAAAAATTTAGAAAGTCTTAGTGATAAAGATTTAGAAAGTATTTTAAAGGCAAGTAATATTTTAACAAACAATCTTAATATTTTAGAAAAAAAATTATTTAATGAAGCCGAAAATTTCAATATAACATTAAATGAATTTGAACAAGCAAAAAAACAATATGGATTTGCTAAAATTAAATATAATGATAATAAACAAAAGTATGAACAATTTTTAAAAGAAAAATCTCCAATTATTCAAGACATTAAAAATCAATTAAAAAATTTAGAAAGAGGTATTGATTCTAAATTAATTAATAAGTACAAACAATTGAGATCAGACAAACTTTTCCCTGTTTTTGTTGGTTTAAATGAAAAATCTTGTGGAGGGTGTATGATGGAGCTCTCTTCTGCAGAAATAGAAAAAGTCAAAAGTAATGGATATATTGAATGCGATAATTGTCATAGAATTATTATTAATAATTAAAAAAAAGACATTAAGTCTTTTTTTTATAAAAATATAATTAATTATGATTGGCTCCCCGTGTAGGATTTGAACCTACGACCTATCGGTTAACAGCCGAGTGCTCTACCGCTGAGCTAACGAGGATTATTAACAGTGTTATTGTATTATAAGAAAAAAAATTTGTCAACTGTTTTAATACATTTTTTTTAAATTTAAAATAAATTAATAAACATATCATTAATATATATTATAAATTAATCTAAAAATTGATAAGTTTAAATATAAATGAAAAAAAATTCACCTTATATTTAAAAAGTGAATTTATTTTATTAATTATTTTTAATTGCCTTTAAGTTTTCGTTGCCTTCTAATTTTTCCATTACTTTAGTTTCAATATTTTGTTTTTCTTCTTTTATTAATTTAGAATTATTAATATTTTCATTATTATTTGATGGTTTTATAAAATTATTAAATGTTTTAAAATCTTGTCGTCTTTCATTATCTAAAGGTTTTTTTTGTAAATTTATTTCTAAATTATTAAATTGATTATTGTTAGAAATTCCATTATTTGAATTTCTGAAAGGTAATTTATAAGTATCGGTATTTCTATATGGATTTATTGATCCATCCTCATAATTATGAATTATTGGATAATAATTATTTCCTACTGTGTTTCTATTATTAGGATACTGATTATTTACATTATTTCCTATAACTTGAGAATTATTTGCATAGTTATTAGTAGTGTTTGCATTATTATAAGAATTTTCATTGCTATTATTTTGCTTATAATGATTATTATTATTTAATGTATTATTGTTATTATTATTCACATCATTATTTTTATTATTTATTAAATTATTATTGTTTTTATTATTTATAATATTAGGGTTGATTGTATTTTCGTTATAAGTGTCAATATTATATTTTCTTTTAGGTGTATTGTTTTTATTATCGTTTTTGACACCATAATCAACTATTTTTTCAACATCTTTATTTATTAAAGCATCATTTGATCTTGTTGTTTCATCTTTACTTGAATTACTTTCATTAAGTGTTGTACTGTTTTGATCAATTTTTGTTTTATTATTTAAATAGTCTTGATATGATTCTTCATCAACAATTTCATTTTCCTTATCGAAATTGCAATTTGTTATTGCGCATTCTAATTGATTTAAAATTTCCAGAATATTTTTATAGTTAACAACTCTTTCATTTAAACAATTTATCAAAGTTGTGTAGTTGCTTGATAATTGATTCATTCCGCTAATTAAATAATTTTTATTGCTAATTTGTTTACAATTATTTATGACATCGTTTCTTGTATCTGTTATTTTGTTTATTGATTTTCCTAATTCGTTTAACAATGTTTTGCAATTATTAATTTGTGTTTCAGTTAATGTTACTTCATTAGCCTTTATCTGTTTTGCTAAAACTTCTAGAGTTTTGCATTTTTCTAATATATCTTTTCTATTGCTCAAGATTGAATTATTAATAGATAGAGCATTGTCCATCATTACATAAACCGATTTAACATTATTTATATAATTAGTATAATTTTTATTTTTTATTGTATCGTCCGTGCTATTATTAAGATTTTTTGTATTAATATTATTTTTTATTGAATTATTTTCAAAATTATTATTATTTAAATTTTGATTTATTATATTGTTATTATTTATTAAATTCTCTTTTACTATAGCATTATTAACATTTTTAGCATTAACTTTACTGTTAATTGAATTATTATTAATATTATTTGTTAAATTTTCATTTTTAATGTTAGTTTTACTATTTGAATTGTTTTTTAATTTAACATTATTAGTAATATCCTGTTTGACATTATTAGAATTTTTTATGTCGTCATATAAAGGCCTTACAATCCTTGGTTTAGAAATTTTTGTTATTTTAGGATTTGTATTGTTATTATAATTGAAAGGGGAATTTTTGCTAGTTTTTATCAAATCTTTGGATATAGAATATGTGTTGTTATCTTTTTCAATTTCCTCTTTAGATACAATTTGTTTATTTAAAACTGGAATATTTTTATTATTATAAATATCTTGAGCCTTATTAGATCTTTTATAGATAGTTGATTCGCTGTTTTTTAATGTAGAAATTTTGGTACTAAGTTCGTTGTTTGTTTCGCTTTGTTTAGTATCGCTATCATCAATTGAATATAGTTCTGATATTATAATTTCTGAGTTAGATGCTTCTTTTGTGTTATTTAAAACATTAGATAATCTATCTAAATTATAATCAATAGAATATGCTAATGAATTATTTTCAGAATTGCATCCAACCATTGATATGCTAAATAATAGAATTAAACAAATCATTATAAAATTAATTTTTTTTCTCATATTTCCTCCAAATTATTTAATTATTTTGTATTGTTTTAAAAAAAATATACAACACGATTATTTTTATAAATTTAGAACATAATATTTAAAAAATGGAGAAGATTATGGATTATACGAAAAGAAATATCAAATATAATGAATATGTAAATTCAAAAATTCCGAAAACAAGAAGTTGGCCAAGCCTTTTTTATGCTTTTATTGTTGGAGGCCTGATTTGCATGATTGGACAAGGAATAGGTGATGGTATAAGGGCAATTTGGCCAGATTTAGCAGGAAATGCAGTTAGTAACTATGTTTCAATCATTTTAATATTTATTGCATCTTTTTTAACAGGTATTGGAGTTTATGATAGAATCGGGGCATTTGCTGGAGCAGGATCGATTGTTCCTATTACAGGATTTTCTAATTCTATAACAAGTCCAGCTATGGATTTTAAAAATGAAGGAATAATTTTTGGGCTTTGTGTGAAAATGTTTTCTATTGCAGGCCCAGTGATTGTAATTGGTGTTTTATCTAGTGCAATTGTAGGATTAATATATTTATTTTTATAGGAGATATTATGCTTAAAGAGAGAAAAGAGCAAACTATAGTATTTAAAAATAAACCGAGAATTATTGGTAATTATTCAATTGTTGGGCCAAAAGAAGGTAAAGGACCTTTTGGAAAAATGTTTGATTATGTTATGAAAGATGATTTTTTTGGTGAAAAAACTTATGAAAAAGCTGAAAGAAAAATGTTGGAACATGCAATTTTTGGAGCTACGGACAAAGCAAAATTAAATCCAAAAGATATAGATATGCTTGTTTGTGGTGACTTATTAAATCAAATAATAACTTCAAGTTATGCTGCAAGAGCATATGATATAAGTTATTTAGGCATATTTTCAGCTTGTTCGGCAATGGCTTTGTCAATTGGAATTGGCGCTTCAATGGTAAATGCTGGATATTTCCAAAATGTTGCCTGTGCAACTTCAAGCCATTTTTCTACAGCTGAAAGACAATTTAGATTTCCATTAGAATTGGGTAACCAGCGCCCTCCAACAAGTCAGTGGACTTGCACTGCATCTGGTTGCACGGTAATATCAAGTGAAGGAAGAGGTCCTTATATAGATTCTGTTACTTTCGGGAAAGTTATGGATTTTGGAATAAGTGATGTAAACAATATGGGTGCAGCAATGGCACCTGCGGCTATGGAAACTATGATCAGTGTTTTTCACGATACAAAAACAACACCAGATGATTATGATTTAATAATTACTGGAGATTTAGGAAAATTAGGGGCAGAAATATTAATGGATTTAATGGAACAACAAGGTTATAAATTGCGAGAAAATTACTGTGATTGTGGTCAAATGATGTTTTACTATGACCAAAATGTTTTAATGGGAGGTTCAGGTTGTGGTTGCTCGGCTTCTATATTTAATTCATACGTTATTGAAAGACTTAAAACTGGTCAATTAAAAAATGTTTTATACATTGCTACAGGAGCTTTGCTTTCAACAACATCTTGTCAACAGGGTGAAAGCGTTCCAGGAATAGCACATGCCATTGTTGTTAAAAGTAATGTTGTTACTAAGTCTAAAACAATAACAAAAAAAGAAAAAAACAAAATTGCAAATAAGGTTGAGAAACAATTATCAAAATTTAAAAGTGAGGAAAACTAAATGGAAACTTTTTTAACTTATCTTTATGTTTTTTTGGTTGGGGGATTTGTTTGTATGCTTGGGCAAATTCTTGTTATCAAAACTTCATTAACAAGTGCTAGAATTTTAGTTAGCTTTGTTCTATTAGGCGTTATACTTGAAGCGACAACTTTATATGATTATATTTATAGTTTTGCTAAATCTGGAATTTCTGTTCCTATTATAGGTTTTGGAGCAAGTTTGGCTAAAGGAGCGATTTTAGCTTCAAAAACAAAAGGCGTTTTGGGAGTTTTCACAGGTGGACTTGAAGCAACAGCTGGTGGAATAACGGCGGCAGTTATATTTGCTTTTGTATTTGCATTAATATTTAAGGCGAAAACAAAAAAAAGTTAATATATTAACTTTTTTTTATGTTCCATTCAACATCAATTAATCTTTCTTTGTCAAAAAAATTAACATTAGGACATTGTTTTCTATGTACTATAATACCTCTTCCTTGTGAAATAAAACCTATAATTTCATCTCCCTCAATAGGGCAACAACATTTTGCAAATTTTACTAAAATATTATTTAATCCCTTTACATTTATCTTTTTTTCGTCGTTATTATAAATAATTGTTTCTATATGAGAGGTTTGTATTTCATCTTGTTCTTTTTTAATGTACATTTGATAAGTTTGAATTAATTTACCAGCAAACATTTTTGCAGAATATGCTCCACAACCAATGCTTGCATATAACTCTTCAATTGATGTAAAATTGTATTTGTTTAATAATAAATCCGTGTATTTCTTTTCTAATAACTTATTAACAGAATATCCTAAATTTTTTATCGCTTGTTCAAACATTATTTTTCCATTTTTTATATTGTCTTCTTTCATTTCTTTTTTAAAGAAAGACAAAATTTTTGATTTTGCTTGTGAGCTTTTAACAATTTTTAACCAATCTCTTGATGGACCCTTTGAATTGACATTTGTGATAATTTCAACAATATCTCCATTTTGTAAAACTTTAGTTAAAGGTTGCATTTTACCATTAATTTTAGCTCCTATACATTTATTACCAATGTCAGTATGAATCATATAAGCAAAATCAATTGCTGTTGAATCTTTAGGGAGATGAAGAACTTTTCCTTTTGGGGTCTGTACGAAAATTTCCCCATCATATATGTCAACCTTTAACATGTTAATTAATTCTTCATTGGACATATCTTTTCCATTTTCCATGATCTCTCTTATCCAACCAAGTTTTTTGTCTAATGAATCTGTTTCTGATCTTTTTTCCTTATAAACCCAATGCGCTGCAACACCAAACTCTGCATGTCTATGCATTGATATTGTCCTTATCTGTATTTCAACAGGTACACCTTCAAACATTATAGTTGTGTGAAGAGATTGATAACCATTTGACTTTGGAATTGAAATGTAATCTTTAAATCTGTTCTGCAAAGGTGTGAATTTTTCATTTATTTTTCCCAAAAGTGCATAGCAATCGGCGACAGTTTTTAAAATTGCACGAACAGCAACTAAATCATAAATTTTATCTATGTTGTTATTCTTTTCTTTTAGCTTTTTATAAATACTATATATATGTTTTTTTCTTCCCATAACTTCGCCTTTTATACCAAGCTCGTTTAGAAAAGATTTTATTTGATTCTTTAAATCAGCAACCGTTTTTTCTCTTTCTAAATATCTGTTATCTACCAAATCTTTTATTTCATTATATTTTTTATTGTTAAGAATTTGGAAAGCTATATCTTCTAATTCACTTTTTATAGATGATAATCCCAATCTAGCTGCCAAGGGAGCAAATAATTGCATTATTTGTTTTGCTTTTAAAACTATTGAGGTGTTTTCTTGAATTTTATTAGAATCAATTATATTTTGATTATTTACAATTTCTATATTTGATAAATTGAAATTGCTTCGAAAATTTTCGATATTAAATGAACTTTTACATTGTCTTATTTCAGCCAAAACGAAACAAAGTTTAACTATAATTATGCGAATGTCTTTAGTTATAGCAAAAAACATTTTTCTTATATTTTCAGCTTCTTTTTCTTCATTACTATAGTCAATTTCTAATAATTTTTTGAGTCCATGTAAAAATTGTAATAAATCTTCTCCAAAATTGTTAGAAAGAAATTGTTTAAATTTTAGTCGCTCTTCATTTAAACCTTCTTTTTTTTGATCTTCAATCTTTTTTTGATTTTCATCTAAATCATCAAAGTTATCTGGCTTTGTATAAATTGCTGTTTTAACATATGGATAATATAAGTAACAAGCATTTATGCATTCATTACTTAAATGAATTTTTTTTGCAATATCAATTGCATTTTCTGTTATTTCTTTTTCAATAGCATTAGTATTTTTATTAAAAAGCTCACTTATAATTTGATTTTTAGTTTTCATATAAATATTATAACAAAACAAAAAATATTATAAAAATAAAAAAAGAGAAGCTATCTCTTTTTTATGAATTTTTATTTAAAAAGTTTATTTATTTTCTAAACTCAAATAATCAGCTGGATTAACATCTTCATTGTCCATAAACAACTCAAAGTGTAAATGTGCGCCAGTTGCAACTTCGTTTTTTGCAGATGTTGAAACCGTTCCAATTTTTTGTCCTTTTTTAACTTTGTCGCCCACCTTAACTTCTACTTGTGAATTTAAAGATCCATATTTAGAAGTGTAAACATCATTATGTTTAATAACAATAACTGTTCCTTCTAAATCATTAGTATAAATTTCTGAAACAACACCTTCTGCTGCAGCTAAAACGTCAGAAGATTTTTCACTGACTAAATCAATTCCATGATGAGTTGCAAACCATCCTAATGTTGTATCATATACTAGTTTATCTGTTGAATGATTTTTTACAATATTACTTTCTTCAAGTGGGTTAGTGAATGTTAAAGCATAAGCATCCACAGGTTCAGCTGGAGTTTCGTTGTTTGGTGGGACAACTAAATTTGAACTTTTTGGAGCAGTTAATACAACAGTTAATGTTATAGCTAGTATAATTGCTCCAGCTAAAATGTAATATCCATAATGTTTAAAAAATTTAATAAACTTTTCTCCTCTTCTGTTAATTTTTATTTTATTTTCCATTTTTTCCTCCATGCCAAATTATTGACATGATTTATAAATTTATACACTAAAAAGTTTAATATCCAGTTAAAATTAAAGGAATTCCAACCGTTGTTTTTTTGCCATCATAAGCAATTTGCATATTCACTTTTTTGTTATCGACAATAACATAATTATTTAGATTTTCAATATAGCAATAATAAATTAACAAATCGTTTTTATTATTGTTTAATTTTTGCTCGCTATGTATTTTAGCATTTAGTTTATTAATTATTTCAAAAGGCTTTAAGCTTGTCTCAAAACTAACACCATCTTTTGTGTTATTATTTTCAAAAATAATTACATCATTTTCAGAAATTGATAATTTTTTAATTATAAAATTTTCATTATAACAGACCATTAATATACAAATAATAAAAAATAAAAAAACAAAAAACCCAAATCTTTTATATATTGACATGGGTTAATTATTGACAGTTTTTTTTATTATAATCAATTAAGCCATATTTAAAAAGCCATATCTAGATAAAAGCGATAATGAATTGTTTTTTGTTAATATTGGAAGTATTTCCAAATTATAAAAAATATCTTTTTCATCAATCATTCTATCAAATTGGGTTATTTTGTTCATTATTTTGTATTTTTTTATAAATTTACTTATAAACATTTCATATTCAAGCGTTTTGTTTAAAAATTGAAATCTATAATTTTGTAATTTATTTTTTATTTCATTATTTAATAAAAAATTAGTTGATTTTAAATAATTAAAAATATATTGATGATAATTTTCGTTCTTAAAATATACAGATAAATATGGTTTTTTTTCAAAAATAGTAATAATTTTATCAATTTCTGGAGTTGATATAGGATAAATTAAATTTTGATTAAAAAATTCATAATATAATTTTAGTAAAATGCTAGAACATAATAAACATTTTTCCCCAAAGTTATTTTTTAGTGTTGAACTTTTTATTAAATTTGCCAAAAACATGCTATTAGAAATTTTTTTTAATTTACATAAATCGTATAGTTGTATTACATATTCCAACAAATTAATAATTGCAATATCTTTACATAAAGAAAGCCATGTTAATAAATCGGTTATTTTTTTAATTAAATTATAAATGCAATCCATTTGATTTGACTGGTTACTTATAAAATCATCTAAATTTGATGAAATTACATATTCAAGATTAGAAATCGAAAAACATATAGTTGAATAGATAAATGTTTCTGGACTTTTAGAAATAAAATTTTTGTCTATAAAAATTTTTTTAGGAGCAGGTGTTTCAACAACTTGAGGTACATGATCATTTAAAATAGCATAATTAGTAAACATACCAAAATGAGTTATTGTTGTTGGAACAATAAGCAATGGAAGATTTAAGTTTTTTGAAGCTATTTTAGCAATATCAAAAACAGTTCCAGCTCCAAAAGCCACAATTATTTCTGCACTTTTAATTTTTGAACAAGTTTTGAGAACATTATCACTAGTACACGCAGAATTCGAATTTAAGGTGTAGCTCCAAAAATTTAAGTTTTGTTCGCTTAATAAATTTGCTAGAAATTGGAAATAATATTTTTTGGGTGTTGGTGAAGTTAATATAAATATTTTAGAATAATCTTTCAAATAATTTGTTAATTGATTTAGTGCATTTTTTTCAAAAACAATATCATTTATTTCTTTCATATTTTAAGAATAGCATTTTACACTTTTAAAAGTGTAATATAAAATGTCGAAAATTGACACATAGTGGGAAAGATAATCAAATGTTTTGATGAATCGAAAAAAAAGTGTATTATTATTTTTAATGTGTGAATTTGAATGTGTAATAGAAAAAATAAAATTTAGGAATGAAGAAAATGGATATACAGTTGCAGTTGTTTCATCAAACGAAGAAACATTAGTAATCACAGGTAAATTTTTAAATATAAGCATTGGTGAAGGATTCAAAGTTGTTGGGGATTTTAAGACAACAAAATTTGGAGAACAATTTGATGTTGATCATTATGAAATAATTGAACCTAAATCAATTAAAGGAATTGAAAAATATTTATCAAGTGGGTTAATTAAAGGTGTGGGACCAGTTACGGCAAAATTAATTGTTGATAAATTTGGATTAAATACTTTAGAAGTGATTGAGTTTAATCCAGATAAATTAACTGCAATAAAGGGAATATCAAAAAAGAAAACTGAGATAATATCACAATCTTTAAATCAAATAAAAGAGATGCAAAATTCGATGGTGTTTTTGCAAGGATTTAATATTTCTTCAAATTTAGCGATAAAAATTTATGAACATTATAAATCTTCAACCATAGAATTAATAAAAAAAAATCCTTATAGATTAGTTGAAGATATAAATGGTGTAGGATTTATTAGTGCAGATAAAATTGCTTTAAAAATGGGTATAGCTAGAGATAGTATTTTTAGAGTAAGGGCTGGTGTTTTATATTTACTAACGGAAGCATCAGAAAAAGGAGGACATACATATCAATTTGTTGAACAAATAAAAACTAAGTTGAATAAATTATTGAATTTACAGAATGATCATAGTTCAAATATAGTTGAAGACGCATTTGAAATATTACAAAAAGAAAATATAATAAAAATTTTCTGGAAAGAAAAAAAACAAATAATTTGTTTAACAAAGTTTTATAATATAGAAAAAAATGTAGCGAATAAAATAATAAAAATCTGTTATAACATTTCTCAGGATAATTTAAACATTGAAAAAGAGATTGAATTATATGAAAAAAAGAAAAATATTTTACTTCATAGCGATCAGAAAAAAGCTGTCGATCTTGCCATTAATTCAGGTATTTGTGTAATAACTGGAGGCCCTGGTACGGGAAAGACAACGATTGTCTCTTGTATTTTAGAAATATTAAAAAGCTTAAATAAAAAGACAATTTTGTTGGCGCCAACAGGTAGGGCAGCTAAAAGATTGTCAGAAACAACAAATTTTAGTGCAAGCACAATTCATAGAGCTTTGGAAATAAATTTTAAACAAGATAAAAATATTTTTGTTTATAATGAAGATAATCCACTTAACTGTGATGCAGTTATTATTGATGAAGTTTCCATGGTTGATATAAACTTAATGTATTATTTTTTAAAGGCTTTTCCTGAAGGGGCAAAGTTAATACTTGTTGGAGATAAGGATCAATTACCAAGTGTTGGTGTTGGTAATGTTTTAGAAGATATAATATCTAGTAATACAATACCTGTTATTAGTTTAACAAAAATATACAGGCAAGAAAATAATAGTTTGATTATACAAAACGCGCATTTAATTAATAATGGAGAAAATCCTATATTAGATAATAGAAGTAGTGACTTTTTCTTTGAATCAAAAAGTAATAATGACGAAATATTTGAAAGCGTTATTAATCTTGTTATAAGCAGAATTAATAAATATTTAAAAATTGATTCAAAAAAAATTCAAGTTTTATCAGCGATGAGGTCAGGGATATGTGGGGTTGAAAATTTGAATGAAAAACTTCAAGAAAAAATTAATCCTGCATCAGAATATAAAAATGAATTATATATTGGTTCTACAATTTTAAGAGAATTAGATAAAATTATGCAAATAACAAACAATTATAATTTAGAATGGAGTCGGAAAATCGAGGGGACAAATAAGATTGAATTCGGCAAAGGTGTTTTTAATGGAGATATGGGAGAAATAAAAAGAATTGATAATCAAAGTGGTGAAGTTGAAATAATTTTTGATGATAAAAAAACTGTTATTTATCCTAGAAGTGAATTAAATCAAATTTCTTTAGCTTATGCAATAACAATACATAAAAGTCAAGGAAGTGAGTTTGATGTTGTCGTTATTCCAGTAATTTCTGGACCAAGTTTAATATTAACTCGAAATTTGATATATACAGGTGTTACAAGAGCAAAAAAAATGGTTGTGTTAGTTGGAAGTATAAATTCATTAAATCGAATGATAAAAAACAAACAAGCAACAAGAAGATTGACTTTATTAAAAGAATTTTTGCACGAATCTAAAGAAAAAATACGGTTGTTATATGGAAAATAAATATTTAGAAGATATCAAACAATATTTTTCTTCAATTTGGGATAAATTAATGCCTGATAATTTTAGTTGCATTTTTTGTGGCAATGAAGTTAAAGATAACATTTTTGCTGTTTGTGATAAATGTTATAATGGTATTAAGAAAACTAAAAAGATTTGCAAAAAATGTGGTTCGCCTATTGAATCAAAAAGTGATTTTTGTTTATTCTGTAAAAAATATAAAAGAAATTTTGATTTTGCAAGAGCTCCGTTGGTTTATGAAAATGAAGTTGCTAATACCATCAAGAATTTTAAATATAATAATCAAAAATGGCTAGCAAAATATTTTGCACATTTTTTGAAAGAAGAATACTATAAGAATAAAGATGAATTTACTAATATTAGTTATATAATTCCAGTTCCTTTACATATACAAAAGCAGAAACTAAGGGGATATAATCAAGCTGAATTGCTTGCAAGAGAATTAAGTAAATTGATAGATATAAATGTGAGATTGGATATATTGGAAAGAATAAAAAACACAAATACACAAACAAATTTATCATACATTGAAAGACAAAAAAATTTGGAAAACGCATTTAAAGTAAATAATAAGAAAGATATAAAAAATAAAAATATATTAATTATTGATGACGTTTTAACAACAGGATCAACAAGTGATCATTGTTCAAAAATATTAAAACAAAACGGTGCAAGAAAAGTTTATGTTTTGACGGTTGCAACAACAGAGTTTGATAAATTAAATATATAACAAAAAATTCCGAAATTAAAATTTATCAAAATTGTTGCCTTTTTAACAATTTTAATGTATCATATTGTTGTTAGATGGAAACAATTCACTAGCAAATAAACAAAAAAGGAGATTAAATATGAATAAAGGAGAATTGATTAAAGCTATTGCAACAGAATCAGGTTTATCACAAAAAGATGCATCATCTGCACTTGATGCATTGATTAGTTCCATAACAACAGATTTAAAAGCAGGAAATAAAGTTTCAATTGCAGGCTTTGGAACATTTGAAGTTAAGTCTAGGGCTGGTAGAACAGGAATAAATCCAGCAACCAAAGAACAAATCAATATTCCAGCATGCAATGTTCCAGTTTTTAAATTTGGAAAAAGCTTTAAAGATCAATTTTAATATAGAAAATAAAGTCAACTTTTTGACTTTATTTTTTTTGACAAAATAATACTTATTTTGATATTTTTCATTTATTTTCTGATTTTTAATTTAATTAGTTGATTTTATAATTAGAAGCAGGTGAGATAATGAAAATATATCATAAAATTAAAGAAGAGAATAAAAATATAATTAGTATTATAATTAAATATTTACTATGTTTTTTTGGCTTTTATATTATGAGTAAGGCTAATATTAATGATTTGATATTTCCTTTTTCGTTTGGCTTTTTATTTGCTTTAATGTGGTGTAATTACAATGTTTTAATTTTGTCTATATTATATATTATAGGTGTTTTTTTAGCAACATTTAACTTAATGAATTTATATTTTTCTATTGGAACTTGCTTAGTTATGTTAATCACTTATGGAATTCATTACAAATTAAAAAAACCCATTAAATATTGGCAATTAGGAATATATGCTTTATTAAGTCAAACTGTATATATAACATTAACAATTTTATTCAATTTTAATATAGTTTTAAATTCTATTTCAGTTATATTAGGCATATTGTTTATGTTTGCATGTGTTAGGATCTTTGAAGCAATTGCAACTAAAGGTTTTGCGTATAAATTAACTATAGATGAAATTATATGTGCTGGAATTGTGCTTGTTGCATTGTCGAGTGGGCTAAGTGAATTTTCATTAGGAACATTTGAGTTAATAAAGTTGTTTGCAAGCTTTATTATTTTAACATCTTCCCAAGCTTTTAATGTTTCGTCAACATTAATAATTTCTGCCATAATGGGTCTAGGAGTTTTAATTAATTCTACTAATCCGATAAGTATGTGTGCATTTATTATTTGGGCGCTTGCTGCACTATGTTTTAAAAGTAGAAATAAAATTTTTTCGTGTGTGGCTTTGTTATTAGTTGAAGCAGGATTGGGGTGGTTCTTTAATATTTATTACTCATATAATGTGATTAATTATATACCTGTAATAATTGGAGCATTGGCATATTTCGTCATACCAAATAAATATTTCGATGAAATATCAGGATTCTTCGGATCAACGGCGCAAAATTCTGCTATGAGAAATGTTGCAAATAGAAACAATGAAAATTTAGCAAGAAAACTAGGGGAACTTTCTGAAATTTTTAATGAAATGAATAATTCTTTTAGAGGTATGATAAAAGGAGGCATTTCTAAAGAACAAGCTAAAGAAATGTTAAGTTTAGATCTAAAAGAAAAAGTTTGTTATGATTGCCCAGAAAGGAATAAATGCCATAGGCAATATGCTGAAGAAACAAAAAGAGTTTTTGATAACATAATTGAGTCAGGATTTGAAAGGGGAAAAGCAACATTAATAGATGTGCCTCCTTATTTAACATCAAGATGCAAAAGAGTTAACACTTTAATATCAACTATAAACAACACCTCTGGGCAATATAAACAATATGCGAATTTAATGACAAATTTTGATGCTAGTCGAATGTTGGTTGCAGAACAGTTAAATGGTGTTTCGAAAATATTGCGTTCCTTATCATTAGAAGTAAAAAAACCTTTAACATTTGACACATGGAAAGAAAATAAAATAATTGAAGAACTTTCATTTGCGGATATAACTTGTTCAGATGCTGTTGTTTATGATCAAGATAAAGAATCTTATTGTGTTACGGTTGTTGTTAAAAATGAAGATGCTAAAAAAGAAAAAATTTCGGAGATTATTTCTAAAATTTGTGGCTGTTCTATGAGTGTTGAGAATGAAAATTATTCAGGAAGAAGTGGTTGGACTGTCGTTAATTTAAAAACTAGTCCTGTGTATAATATTGTGTTCGGAACGGCGGCGACTAAAAAAGCAACAAGCAAAATAAGTGGAGATTCATATTCTTTAATAAAAATTGATAATGATAAATTTATGATGGCTTTATGTGATGGAATGGGAAGTGGGAAGCAGGCAGAAAAATCTTCAAATTTAGCTATGGGATTGGTTGAAAATTTTTACAAAGCTGGATTTAATAATGAAATTATTTTATCTTCAACTAATAAATTGTTGACTTTAAGTGGTGATGAAATGTTTTCTGCATTAGATTTGGCTATTATTGATTTAAGAAAAGGAGTTGCTGATATAATCAAATTAGGAGCGCCAGTTGGATTAATTAAACATAAAACTGAAACAGATGTTGTTGATGGAAGTGATTTGCCTTTAGGAATTATTGATGGTGTAAAGCCTAAAATTAAAAAACTTGTTTTAAATTCTGGAGATTATATAATTCTAGCTACAGACGGAATTACAGACAGTTTTGAAAACGATGAAGAATATCTTAATTATGTTAACAATTTAGATATTTCTAATCCTCAAACTTTAGCACAAGAAATATTAAAAAAAGCACTTGAAAATTGTGATGGTTCGGCCATAGATGACATGACAATCATTGTTTCAAAAATTTTTAAGAATTAAATATTTTAAATGATTTATGAATATTTAAATAATGTTTTTTTTACATAAAATTATTATTATTATTCAAAATAATAATAATATTTTTTTATGTCTTTTATTTGGAGAAAAACATCATTTTATGTTAAAATTTACAATAAATTCAATAATCTTGGGGGATATATGAACTCAGTTTTAAAAAAAAGGATAATACTAATATCTATAATTATGTTATTATTGTGTTCAATAGGAATTTTAGTTGGATTTTTGGCTTACAAACCTATTGATAACGTTAAAGCTGAGACTTATAATTACGGAGAATTTAATGAAAAAGGGTATTACACCTTAAATGGGGTTGTATTTTATGCAGTTAAAGTAAAAATTGATAAAGAGGCAAGTCAAGGGACTGGAGAATATTGGCCTACTTATGAAATTTTGACCAAAGATAATGGTGAGTATGAATATATTAAATTTGGAGAAACTGTTTTATTAAAAGATGACGAAGTAATATTAATTAGTTTTGCAAGACAAAATGGGGCTGATGAAGGGTTAATTATTGATGAAGACGGGAATGTAATTTCAAAACCTGTTGATTTTTTAAATTCTAAAGTAACTATTAATGGAGAAAGTTTAGATAATGAAGTGGAAAACAATGTAACAATAAATGATGGCGCTTCAATTGTAAAGGAATTTGGATATATTATAGATGTCAATAATATTTTAAATGATATTAACATAGGAAATCTTGGAGTTTTCGGGGGTAAAGAAGGAAAGGTTGTTTTCTCAACCGGAGATTACGAAGTTGACTCTATTTTACAAAGTTATAGTTTTATGTTTTATGCTTTTAATTATAATTCTTATCATAGGTTAGAATCATTAGATGAAACAGCTCCTTTTGAAATAGCTGACAGACCAAATACTGAAATTTTTGATTATTCTAATTATGTAACAGATTCAGCAACAAGAAATACTTACTTTGCAGAATACTTCTATTATTATAATCAATCTGATAGTTTGCCTTATTTGAGATTTGATATAACAAAATATGAAGTTACAATAACAAAATCTATACATAGAACTTCAACAATATATAAATTTTTCAATGATTCAAGTATAACAAACTCAAATCAAACAGTTAACAACAAAAAAATAACAAATTCAACTTATAGTATTGCAAATAATAATTTTGTTCAAAATATAGAACAACAAATTTCTACAATGGATATTTATGCAAGAAAGCTTAGGGTTGAAATAGAAAAAGATGAAGAAGGTAAGCAAACAGGATTTGTTAAAATATATTTTGACAATTTAGGAGATTATGAAATTGAATATAAAGCAATATATTATAACAATAATCAAAAAATATATTTAGAAAATTTAAATACAGATACTCGAAAGGATAGTTTAAAAATTTTTGGAACAGAGTTAACTTATCAAGACGGTAATTTAGGGCAATTACCACTAAGAAATGAAAATAACACAATATATGGAGATGTGACAGGAATAATAAATTTTATTAATGAAGAACAAAGTGGTGAAACTGAAAATACATTTATTTCGAATAAACTGGGGCAAGCAAAATTAAATATAAATCCAGATATAACTATTGCCTCAACGAATCAACCACCATTGAAATTTATTTATAATACTCCTATATCATCAAATTTTGAAGTTTATTATTCTACTGATGGGACAAATTTTAATAAAGATGAAAGTTATTCATATTTATCTAATTTACAAAACCCAGGTTATTACTTTGTTAAAATTATTTCAACAAATGACGGCTTTAAATCTTGGGTTGAAACCTCAAATACCTCTAAAAATGAAACAAAAGAAACGGTACAATATTATTTATTTCAGATAAAAGAATTGACATCTAATCTTAATTTATTTAAATTAGACGAAGAAGGTAATATTGTTGAAAATGAAGCAGAAAGAGAAAGAATTTACAATGACAGTTTTGTTAATAATGGTATTCAAATTATTGAGTTTGCTAAAGCAAATGAATTTGACACTCAAATTTATTTTGAATTAAACATAAAAAGATATAATGAAACATCAAGTCAATCAATTACATTAATTTTACCTAATGAAGATTATGATGAACTAACAGAAGAACAAAAAAATAATTTAATGCTATATGGAATAGAAAAGTTTGACGGATATTATATTATTAAACCAAGGGAAGGAATTATTGTTGACGGTGAATATAATTTATCTTTAAAATTTGGAAAATCGGGGAAAGAAACAATAAAATTTAAACTTGACACAGAAGAAATTTCCGGTATTTCATTATATTCAGCAGAAAGTGTATATGGATCAATTTATTATAATGTTAATAAAATCGGAAAACAAGGTGAGATTGGATTAACTAATAAAGCCTTTACTGTATTTTGGAATAATAAGAAAAGTGGGGCTGGAATAACTGCAAAATTTGTTAGATTTGTTTTAACAGATAGATTATATAGTGAAAATGATTATGAATACATTTTTAATGAATCTTGGTTGGCAAATGATTATACTTTTGAAATAACAGAGTCAACTCCAGAAACAATATTTACTAAAGCATCTGAGATAAGCAAAGTTGAGTCAAATTCAGTTTTAAGCTATAGCGGTCTTTATATATTTATGTTAGAAGATGAGGCTGGAAATTATGCCTATTATTCTGTTGTTTGTGATACTTCACCTTCTATTGTATTACAGAAATCAACAAATTCAGCAGATCAATTTAAAAAAGTTGTTGGTGTTAATAATGTTACTGAAGAAACAACAATATTTTTTGGTTCACATAAAGCTATTTCATTAACTTATAATAATAATTTAATTGATATTAGTTTTATCAATTCGTTAAATTTGAATTTGAAAGCCGCTAATTATATAAAAGAATTTTTTGAAAATTTAAATAAGATAGATGGCGCAAATGTTGTAGGAAAAAATAATGCAGATAATAAATTATATATTGCAATTCCAATAGTTTCGATTTTTGAAACAGCAGGGCAAACTTCGGTTAGATTAGATGATGAAATAATAGCGCAAGGATATTATGTCAGAAAAGTTCCATTAGATGAAAATTTAAGAATGGAAGATAGAACATATTATTATAATATCTTTGATAAATCTAATTTGTCAGCAACAACTCCGACTTTCACACATAAGTTAAGATTTAATACAGATCAATCTGGATTATTAATATATACTCAAAGTAATAATCCATCATCAAATTTAGATATATATAATTCTCAAACAGCTGATGATAACTCTTTTAAAAATAATTATTATAATCCATCAACAGCAAATATTATATATTTATCTTGGGAGAGTCTAAGACCTTCAGAAATTAACGCATATGTTGATATTGAAAATGAAGGATTAGTTTGTTTATTCTATCCATTAATTTATGATAAAAGTAAAAATTCATATGTGTACAGTGAAGTGCCAATAAATATTGATTTAGGATTGGAAACTTTAACGGAAGACCAAATTGCGCAAGGATATTTACAAGATAAAGTTTTTGTTGAAATACCTATAAATGTTATTGATGGTAAAACTCAGCAAGGGAAATACGTTATTATTAGAAAGTATTCACCTATACCTCCTGAAGTCGAATTAGGAAATTTAGGATACGATTATGAAGAGGTTCAAACAATTGTATTTGTTGATAGAAATGAAATAATATCAGCAAATAATTCTGATGAAGAAAGAACCGGTTATTATACATTTATTACAACTTTTGATGGTGAAAATTCAGAAGTTAAAGAATTTTACAATGAATTATTTAGGCAATCTCAGACTTCTAATAATTATATTTTACAAACAAATCAGCTGCCTTTAGGATTTTATATTCCTGTTTCGAAATATGGAACAGTATATGATAACATAAATAATATTGTTGGTGAAAGTTCATTAAATTTAAACCAAGTTCAAAACAGTAATTTACAAGACATAAAATTTATAGATTTAATATCATTTAATAATTTAGATGTAAACGAAGAGTTAGGATTAACATCAACGTTTTCTCCATTTGTTTTAAATGTTGTTTTAGTTTCACCTCAAACGGCAAAAAAAGATAATAAAGAACAAAATATAATATATTACTATAATTATAATTCTGAATCTGGCTACTATTTGATTTCAGGTTACTCAGTTGGAGAATTAGCTTTGGATGAAAATCCAACACCAATTACAGAATATTCAACATTTATAAAAAGTAATCCAATTTTAAACAATGCTCAATATATTTCAGGGAATTACACACTAAAAATAGGAGCAATAAAAAATTATTTAACTAATAATTATGATCAAAATTTTAAAGTTATAGTAAATGTAAATATTAATTCTCCAGATTATAATTTGACTGCGCAATATACTGATTTGCCAAATTTGGAAAACAAAGAAGTTTTAAATGATGGTATTAATTATTATACAAATTCTAATGAATTAGTAATTACATGGGATGAAAAATCTAACCAATATTTAACAAATATTGATTTGTCAAAAATATCTATAGTTTATTACAAAGGTTCATCTCAAACAGTTATTCCTTCAACCAATCAAAAAATTTTAGTTTATGATGTCTTAGGTGACAGTTATTATACTTTTGGTGAAAATGGAGAAGAGATATTTGTTTTAAAAGAAGATATAAATAATGAAATTTATGTATTAAAAATTACCAAAAATGATAAGAACTATAATTTAGTTTTAAATTTTGATAATGATGTGACAAAAGTGAATATAAAAATGTCTTTTGAAACCTATAGCCGAGATTTAGTTAATAATTATAGAAAATTTTATGGTAATTTGTATCAATCTGAAAAGAATATAATAATAGATAGAATAGCGTCAACCAATTCCATAACTAACGCAAGTAAGACAGGACTTATGGATTTAGACAAAACAATTGAAGGAATTTTAATATCTCAAATAAGAAGTTCGAGTGACACAAGATATTCAAAATCAGCTACAACTGGAATTTTTAAATATTACACATTTATTGCTTCAGAAAATTTTATAATCAATCTTTCAAAAACACTTAAAAACAATTCTTCTTTAGAAACAAAAATATTTTATTATAGAGATTTTAACAACAAATATACTACTGCAGCATATAAAGAAACGGGCTTGGGTTTTGATTCAACTGCCAAAGCAGACAATATTTTTAGTGAATATTTTGCAGAAAACACAGGTTGGATTAAGGTGACAGATGAAATAAATCCAGAATTTAAATTTTCTGGATATTATGAAATTATAGAAATAGATCTAGCAGGTAATCAAACAGTTTATTCAATTTACATTGGAGATTATAGAAATTATGAAATAAATTTTGAAAAATCTAACGAAAAAGAATTTATTAATACAAATGTTAGTATTGAAAAAGATATTGATAATCAACAAATAAATGCAACAATAAGAAATAGCAATTCAACGAATATTATATTTTTAAATAATATTAGTCAAACAAATTCAATAATTATTGATAGTTTTAACAATTTAAAAATAAACAATATAAATTTTGAAAATGCTTATGAAGATTACGACTATTATAAATATTTAAAAATTATAATTGACGATGAAATTTTTTATATAACTCCTGACAATTTTTCAAATAATGGCGTGGAAATCATTTGCGATTCATTAATGTCAAGCAATGGAGAAAAAATATTATTCAATGATTTAAACTTAAATGCAAGAAATGATTCACATGATATAATTTTTATTGATACTATTAACACTATTAATTCCCAACCTTATTCATATTCAGTTCAAGGCAACGTTATTGATTCAAGTCATAAATTAACAGATAACAATGGAGTTATTATACAATCAGATGTATCTAACATAAAAGACGATAACAATGAGGTGGTAAAGGAAAATTTATCATTAATTGTAACAACTTCGCTTGATTCTTCACTTTATATAGATGAAAATTCTATTATGATATTTAAAATTAATGGGAATAATCAAATAAATCACAAAACTTATAAATTCACTGATGGACAAATCAAAAAATATTCTCCAGCAGTATCATCAAATTCTAAAATAATATATTATTATCTTCCAGCTGAAAGTGATTTTGCAAGATGCACATTTTATATATTATTTAAAGATAATTTTGGCAGAGAATATAAAATGTTGGTAGAATATAAAAGTGAAACATTTAACAGATACGAGGGAGAATTTGATATAACTTCAGAAATGCAACAGAGTAATGATATTTTAGTTTCAGGTAATATTGCTGTTAATATTTCAAATCTATACACGGTTACTATAACAGATAATAATGGAGCAGATGTATCAGGACAATATAACGTAATTGACAGTTCATATTTGGGAGCAAGTTATAGTCAATATCAATTATTCGCTTCAACAGAAATTAAAAATAATTATTATGGAGACAAACGAATATTTAAACTAGTTTTAACATATAAAATTCCTGATGAAATAATAGCAGAATCACAAGATTTTGGATATACTGAAGACGAAAGTGGTGTTTTAGAAACTATTTTAGTTACAATTTATAATAAAATTCCAAATATAAAAATAACAAATCAAAATGGTGATAATATAACTGAAGAACTTTTAAATAAATTGATAACACAAAGCGAACCTATAACAATAAGTTTTGGCACTTTAGATGAAAGTATTACAACAAATTACACAACAAAAGTATTTTTAAGAAATAGAGATAAAAATGAAGAATATTATGAAATAACATCTCCACACACTGTCAGTGAAATTGGTGTTTACGACGTTTATTTACAAAACTTTGATAATAATGGAAATGCTTTAGATTTTGTAAAAAGTTATGATTTTATAATTTCTGATTTAGATGTTATGTTCTATACAGTTGTTAAGACAAATGACGAAGGAAATCAAGAAGTTGTAAATCCAACAGGGGAGCTTTATGAATACGCAACTGGAAAGTTTGCATCTCATCATTATATAGTTAACACATCTCAATGGGACGTTATAACAAATGGACTAAATGTTTCAAAAGGAAAAATATTTCAACAAAATAATACAACTGTATATGAAATTACAAGTAATGCAGGAACAATATATAAAACAACAATAGCAATAACAGTTGTTTCAAAAACAAATAATATATTAGTATCCAATCCATTTATTTATTATTTGGGAACAGTATATAATGTTCCGAGTTCGGAAAATTACATAAATTCCACAAATAAATCGATATATTTATGCAAAGATGATATTTTTAATGAAATAACATTACAATTTGCTTCTTATTATGGAATTTATCAGAATAAAATCAAATGTTATATTTCAGTCGATAACGGAGAAACTTGGCATTTAAGTCAAGGAAATAATAACGGAACAGTAACAACTATAATAATTGATGAATCTTCAAATATGATGTTTAGATTTGAAGATTTAGCAGGAAACGTTCAAATATTTTCTTCATCAACTGGTTATCCAAGCACAACAACAACAGTTAATTTTATTAGAAGTGTAATTGTTAACATAAATGGGAAATATCCAATTGACAATGCAATATATAATGGAAATGTTGTCGTTACATTACCTTTAAATACATCACACTTTTATTCAACAACACCTATAATTAAAGTGTATAGGAATGATGAATTATATAGCATAACTCAAAATGGTTCTGGAACTTACACTTTCACACAAAGTGGCTCATATAGAATTTCTTTTTCGGCAAAAGTTGAAGGTGGAACAAGAGAATTAAATGAAGATGAAATTAAATTTACAATAATAAATGAAAATGATTCAAGATGGGTATTTAATTACGTAAATTATAATAATTATAATATACTATCAATTAAATATAATGGCGAAGAATTATCACAAATTTTAAAAGATAGAATATTATCTATTCCAAACGAAATTAATTTATCCATATTTGAAGAAGATGTTTTAGGAAACAAATGGTTTAACAATGGCGTATATACATTTACACTTGAAAGTGTTGATCCAACAATGGGTTCGCAAACTTTTGAATTTAGTTTCTGGTTGAATAATGTAACACCACCAATAAGTATTTCATTACCAGAAGGGCAATCTACAACTGGAGAAATTAGAATTGAATTTAATAGAAAAAATTTATATGATGCTTTGGGAGACTGTTATATTCAAATAAATAACCAAAAGGTGTATGAAATAAATGAGGAAACATCTAATCAATCAAATAGTGCGCATGTTTTGAGTAACATAGGGTCATATTATATTCAAATTTACACAGATAGTGGGAAATTAGTTTATTCTTATCGCGTTACCATAACAGAGCCTTTAAATACAGTAACAATTATTTTAATTGTCGTATCAGTAGTGGTTGTTGCAGTTGGATTATTAATTTTCTTCTTATTAAGAAAAAAAATGCAAGTAAGATAAAAAGATAATTTTATTATCTTTTTATTTTTTTAAAAATATATTAAATATATTAAAAAAATTAAGATAATATAAATAAAAACAATTCAAATATTAAATGAATTGTTTTTTTGGTGCGGATAAAGGGACTCGAACCCCCACGATTTCTCACTAGATCCTAAGTCTAGCGCGTCTACCAATTTCGCCATATCCGCATATCAAGATTATATCATATAATAATTCTTGTGTCAATTATATGTATAAAAAACATTAAATAGTAAAAAATAATAATATTAAAAGGAGAGAATATGCTTTTTTTAGTTTTAAACATTATTTCATTTATTTTAGTTTTAGCGGGAGCTTTAAATTGGGGATTAATAGGAATTTTTAATTGGAATTTAGTTGAAGCAATATTTGGGGGATATAATATTGGAAGCATAATAGTTTACGTTTTAGTGTTTGTCGCTAGTTTGTGGTTAATTTTCTATTCGATATATTCAATGGGTAGAATAGATATGCAAGTTGGAAGATATAGAGAAGGCAAAAAAGAATTGTTAGACACAGAAAATAAATAATAATCTTGTAAAATTCATATGAATATGCTATAATAATTTATATGAAAGATTACTACAAGCTTTTGGGAATAAATAAAAATTCAACTATTGATGATGTTAAGTTTGCAAGAAATGAACTTTTAAAAAAATATCACCCAGATTGTTATAAAGGTGATGTGAAAGTGGCAGAACAAAAAACATATGAAATAAATGATGCATATGAGAAAGTTATTGCTTATTTAAAAGAAAATGATAATTGCAAACCAAAATTTAAATTAAAAAAGAAAAAAGATAAAATAAAGAACGAAAATTTAAAAAAGACAAAAAAAAGAGATATAGTTGAAAAATTTAATGAAAAAAATAAATTTTCGGAGAAAAATAAAGAAAATATTCAAAAGAAAATAATCGAAGATTTTATAGAAGATGATAATCAAAAAAAAATAAAAAAACTAAAAATTAAATTAAGAAAAGAAAAAGAAATAAAAGACAAAGAAAATATTAATAAAGACAAGAAAGATAAACAAATCTTAGATGGTTTAATCATCTTTTTTGTTTTGTTTTTAATCGTTTTAATAATATTATTTATTTCAGGAGTTGTATAATGAACCAAGAAATAAAAAATATTAAAGATTTAGTAGAGAAATTAAATAAATATGCTTATCATTATTATGTTCTTGATAATCCAATTATATCAGATTTTGAATATGATAAACTTTATGATGAATTGCAAAAAATTGAAAAAGAAACAGGAGTTGTATTGCCAAATTCTCCAACGAAAAGAGTTGGTGGAGAAATTTTGAATGGTTTTAAAAAATTCAATCATTATGTTCCTTTATATAGTTTGGATAAATGTAATTCATACGAAGATATTAAACTTTGGATTGATAAAATAAAAAAAGAGTTTAATGATTCAACTTTTTCATTGGAATATAAATTTGATGGATTATCAATAGTTATAGAATATGAAGATGGATATTTAACTAAGGCTGGCACAAGAGGTAATGGAAAAATCGGCGAAGATGTTACAGCGCAAGTTAAAACGATAAAATCAATTCCTTTATCCATAGATTTTAAAGGAAAATTAATTATTCAAGGTGAGGGTATGATAAAGTTATCTAACCTTGATAAATATAATAAGAAAACTAATGAACCTTTAAAGAATGCTCGAAATGCAGTTTCGGGAGCTATAAGGAATTTAGATCCAAAAGAAACTGCAAAAAGGAATTTAGATTTATTTGCTTATTCAGTTAATTATGCTGAAAATTTAGAATTTGAAACGCAAGAAGAAATGCAAAAATTTTTAATAAAAAATGGTTTTAAAACATCAAAATTTTTTAAAATTTGCAAAGATTATCAAGAAATAATAAATTATATTGATGAAGTTGATGCGACAAAAAATTCATTAGATATCCTTATAGATGGAATGGTAATAAAATTAAATGAAATAAAAAATAGAGATGAATTAGGATATACATCAAAATTTCCCAAATGGGCTATTGCATATAAATTTGAGGCACAAGAAATATCTACAATTTTAGAAGATGTGAAATGGCAAGTTGGTCGTACTGGGAAATTAACACCCATTGCGATTTTAAAACCGATATATTTAGCTGGTGCAAAAATAAGCAGGGCAACATTAAACAATATTCAGGACATAAATAGAAAAAGATTAAAATTAGGTGCAAGAGTTTTTGTTAGAAGAAGTAATGAAGTAATTCCTGAAATATTAGGCTTAGCAGAAGATAATCCAAACAGCCAACCAATAATGATACCAAATCAATGTCCATCATGTGGGGGTAAATTAAGTGAAATAGGAGTTAATATTTATTGCACAAATGTTGATTGTCCAGAACAAATTGTTGATTCTTTGACTCACTTTTGTAGTAAAGAAGCAATGAATATTGAAGGGTTAAGTGAAAAAACAATTACACAATTATATAGAAAGTTAAACATAAAAAATATATCCGATATTTTTGAATTAACTTATGATGATTTAACTAAATTAGAAAATTTTAAATCAAAAAAAATTAATAATTTACTAAATTCTATTGAAAAAAGTAAAAATGTTAGTTTATCGGCTTTTATCTATTCTTTAGGAATAAAAAATGTCGGGTTAAAAACTTCCAAAGACTTAGTAAAAAAATATAAAAATATTGATAATTTAATAAATGCAAGTTTACAAAGTTTAAATGATATTGAGGATATTGGTGAAATAGTTGCTAAAAATATATATGAATATTTTCAAAATGATAAAAATATAAAAGAATTAGACAAATTATTAAATAAAGGAATAAATATTATTGAAGAAAAAGTTTTTGAAAATAAATATTTTTCTGATAAAATAATAGTTTTAACTGGAAGTTTAAAAAAATTTTCAAGAAGTGAGGCAACAAAATTAATAGAAGGTTTCGGGGGAATTGTTTCGTCGAATGTTAATAAAAAAACTAATTTAGTAATTTGCGGCGAAAATCCTGGGAATAAAATTGATAAAGCCAAATCTTTAGGAATAAAAATAATTAATGAAGATGAATTTTTAAATATAATAAAAAATAGTTAACAATTTATTGATTATATGTTATACTTAAAAGGTTAAAGGAGATTAAAATTATGATGATTGAACCACCAATCGATGAAATGGTAAAAAAAATGGATGGAAATAAATATAAACTATGCATTGTAATGGCAAAAAGAGCTAAAGAATTAATGAAAAGAATACCAGCTGAGCTTGAAAAAAGTGATAAAAAAGAAATAAGTTATGCTGCTGAAGAAATCTATGAGGGAAAGATCGTTTCAAGCATATAAAATTATTTAATTTTAAAAAAGAAATTTTGTTTTTGCAAAGTTTCTTTTTTTTGTTATACTACAAAATATGATAGCAGAAGTTATAATAGATATAAGTAATTCAGAAATTGATAAAATTTACGATTATTTTGTGCCATTAGATTTCCCAAAAAAATTAATAGGACATAAGGTAGAAGTTGCGTTTGGTAAAAAATTAACTCAAGGATTTATTATAGGAATAAAAGATGAATCAGATTATGATATTAAAAAAATAAAAACAATTAACAAAATAATAGATGAAAATCCATCGATAAATGAAGAAATGATTAAATTAATGAAATTTATGAAAGATAAATTATTATTAAGATATATTGACTGTTTAAGATTGTTTGTTCCATCTGAAGTAAGAAATAATAAATCAAGTCCTGTTTATACTAAATATTACACATTAAATAATTCAATATATAAAACAAGTGAAATAAAAACAAAACAGCAAAAAGAAATAATAGATTATTTATTAAAAAATAAAGAATTGCATTCAGTAAACGTTAAAAACTTTTCATTATCTGCAATAAAATCTTTGCTAAACAAAAAAATAATAAGTGTTAATTTATTTCAAAAATTTAGAAAATCTCAAGATTTTTTAGTTGAAAAAAATCAAATAATAAATTTAAGCAAATTACAACAAAATGCTATTGAAAAAATAAAAGATAATGGAATTTATTTATTGCACGGAGTTACCGGAAGTGGGAAAACAGAAGTTTATATGCAAGTAATCGAAAGAGAAATAACAAAAGGGAAAACAGCTATAATGTTGGTCCCGGAAATTTCATTAACTCCACAGATATTAAAAAATTTTAAAAACCGATTTGGTGATGAAGTTGCAATTTTACATAGTGGTTTATCAAATGGAGAAAAATTTGATGAATGGTCAAGAATAAAAGCTGGACAAGCAAAAATTGTTGTCGGGGCTCGGTCAGCAATATTCGCTCCATTAGAAAATATTGGAACAATAATAATTGATGAAGAGCATGATAGTTCGTATGTGAGTGATGCAAACCCTAGATATAATACATTTGACATTGCAAAGTTTAGAAGCGAATATAATAAATGTTCGTTAATATTAGGAAGTGCAACACCTTCAATTGAAACTTACTACAAATGCGAAACAGGTGAAATAAAACTTATTGAAATGCCTTCAAGAATTAATGGAAAAGAAATGCCAGCAATACAAATTGTTGATATGTTAGATGAAATACGCTCAGGTAACAATTCCATTTTTTCAAGAAAGCTTATAGATGAAATGGAAGAACAAATTAAAAATAATAAACAAATTATTTTGTTTTTAAACAGGAGAGGATTTGTTTCTTTTATGAGATGTAGAGATTGTGGATATGTTGCGAAGTGTTCGGATTGTGAAGTTTCTCTGGTTTATCATAAAAATGAAAACTTATTGAAATGCCATTTTTGTGGGAAAAGATTTAAAGCTTTAACAAAATGCCCTGAGTGTGGATCAAGTAATTTAAAGGAAGGTGCAGTTGGAACTGAAAAAGTTGTTGAAGAGTTAAATAAAATTTTTCCCTTTGTTAATATTTTTAGAATGGATAATGATTCAACAAAAACAAAAAATGCACATCAAAAAATATTAGAAGAATTTTCAAAAAATAAACCTTCAATATTAGTTGGAACTCAAATGATTGCAAAAGGACATGATTTTCCTGATGTTACATTGGTTGGTATAATTGACGCAGATCAAACATTGTATCAAAGTCATTATAAAAGTTCAGAAAGAACATTTTCATTAATAACACAGGTTGGTGGAAGAGCTGGAAGAAGTTCTAGTCAAGGCAAAGTTATTTTGCAAACATATAATCCCAAAAAATATGTTTATACTTTGGCAGCTAATTATGATTACAAAAAATTTTATCAAAGAGAAATTAATTTAAGAAAATTGACAAAATTTCCACCATTTTCAACAATTATAAGAATACTTTTTTCAGGAATTAATGAAGATAATGTTATAAAATTTACTAAAAATTATTATGAAAAATTATTGGAATATCAAAGAGAACACCAAAATGATTTTTTGTATATTAATGTTATGAAATCACCGGTAAGTAAGATTAAAAAAAAATATAGATATCAGATAATAACAAAATTAACAAACGAAAATGTTGAAATAATTTTAAAAAAAATATATAATATTTTTGATGAAATTAAATCTTTAAAAGTTTCATATTTTATAGAAATAAATCCTCAAAATTTAAATTAGGAGAACATATGGCTATTAGAAATGTTTGTAAAATAGATATTGATAATGAAATTTTAAGAAAAAAAAGCAAAATTGTGAAAAATTTTGATGAAAAATTAGCAGAGCTTTTAGATGATATGAAAGAAACAATGATTAAAAATTATGGAATGGGAATTGCAGCAGTTCAAGTTGGTGTTCTAAAAAGAGTTATTGTAATTGAATGCAATAATATGTTTTTAGAATTAATTAATCCTGAGATAATAAAAGAAGAAGGAGAAGATATTGACACTGAGGGTTGTTTAAGTGTTGGCAATGTTAAGGGTTATGTTAAAAGACCTATGAAAGTAACAGTTAAAGCTCAGGATAGACTTGGATATGATTTTACAATAACGGGAGAAAAATATTTAGCTAGAGTTTTATGTCATGAAATTGATCATTTGAATGGTGTTCTTTTTGTTGATAAAATGATTAAGAAATGTGGAGAAAATGAATGAAAATTATTATTTTAGGAAGCAATGAGTTTTCTATTCCAACAATAGAAAAATTAAGGCAAAGAGGAGATGAAATACTAGGTGTTATTTGTCCACCTGATAAACCTAACAAAAGAGGTAAAAAAATAGAGTATTCATTTTTAAAAAAATTTTGTTTAAGTGAAAATATTAACATATATCAATTTAATAGCATTAGAAATGATGGTGTTGAAGTTTTAAAAACTTTAAAACCTGATTTAATGATTATTATTTCATATGGACAAATAATCTCTAAAGATATTATTGATATACCAAAATACAAAATTATTAATATTCATCCATCTTTATTGCCTAAATATAGAGGGCCGTCTCCTATCATAAGTTCAATAATTAATGGAGATTATGAAACTGGTGTTACAATTATGAAAATTAATGAAAAACTAGATGCTGGTGAAATTTTAATGCAACAAGCAGTAAAAATAGAAAAAGAAGAAACTGGTGGAGAATTATCGAAAAAATTATTTGAAATAGGCTCTGAATTAATTATTCAAGTAATGGATTTGATTGAAAATGGGAAAGTTATAGAACAGTTACAAAACGATGCAGATGCAACCTATACCAAAATAATAAAAAAAGAAGATTGTTTTATAGATTTTAATAAAAGTGCTGAAGAAATTCATAATTTTATAAGGGCATTAAATCCATCACCTGTTGCTAAATTTAATTTAAATAATGAAATTATTAAAGTATACAAATCTGAAGTAGTTTTAAATAACAATATTGATGTTAAGGCAGGGGATATTATATCATTTAATATTAAAGAGGGAATAATAATTAAATGTGGGGAAAATGCAATTAAACTGTTAACCATACAAGCTCCTGGTGGCAAAATATTAGATTACAAAAGTTTTTTAAATGGAAGGAAAAATTGAAAAAGTGTTTTTTAGAAATGTCTTATCAAGAAATTGAAAATATTGTAAATGAGTTGAATCAACCGAAGTTTAGAGCAAAACAAATATTTGATTTTGCTTTTAAAGGTTATAATTTTGATGAAATGTCTAATATTCCTATAACTTTAAGGAAACAGCTTTCTGTAAAATATTGTGTTAATCCTGTTGAAATTATTCAGAAAATAGTAAGTAAAGATGGAACAATAAAATATTTATACAAACTTATAGACGGAAATATTATTGAAGGAGTGTTAATGCACTATAAATATGGATATACAATTTGTGTGTCAAGTCAAGTTGGATGTCGAATGGGTTGTAAATTCTGTGCTAGTGGGTTAAATGGATTAGTTAGAAATTTATCTTGTGGCGAAATAATGGGGCAAGTTTTATGTGTTAATAGAGATATTAAATCCGAAATAAATAAAAGAAAAATAAACAATATTGTTTTAATGGGGAGTGGGGAACCATTAGATAATTACGATGAGGTAACTAAATTTATTAGATTAATAAATCAAGAATACAGTCTAAATATAAGTCAAAGAAATATTTCAATTTCAACCTGTGGGTTACCTGATAAAATAAAAAAGCTTGCTGATGATGAATTTACTGTCACCTTGACTATTTCATTGCATGCGCCAAATGATGAAATCAGGAACAAAATAATGCCCATAAATACAAAATTTGGAGTTAACGAAATTTTAGATAGTGCAAAATATTATTTTAATAAAACGGGAAGAAGAATTGTATTTGAATATTCTTTGATTAAAAATTTAAATGATACTGATTTTTGTGCTAAAAAATTAAGTCAAATCTTAAAAGGATTTCCAGTACACGTAAATTTGATAAATTTAAATTCTGTTAAAGAGCGAGGAATGATTGGAACTGAAAAAAGCAAAGTATATGCTTTTAAAGAAAAACTTGCACATATGGGAATATCAGCAACGGTAAGGAGAACTATGGGAAATGATATTGAAGGAGCTTGTGGACAATTGAGAAATAAATTTTTAAGTGAAAATATTGGGTAATTATTATTTTTTTTGATAATATAATTATATGAGAGACAATTTTTTAATTTCAGTTTCAACTGATCCATTAAACGGCTCATCAAGTGAAATGTATGTAAGTTATGCTAAAGAAGCTTTAAATTCCGGAGCAGATTTTTTACATTGTGATATTATGGACGGTAAATTTGTTAATAAAAAAACTATTGATTATAAAATTGTGGGCGAGATTAACGATAATTCATTAATTCCGTTGGATGTACACTTAATGGTTGAAAAACCATGGTTGTATATTAATGAATATGCTAAAGCTGGAGCTAATATTTTGACTGTGCATTATGAAGCGTTTAAATCTAAAGTTAAGTTAGTCAAAACATTAAAGAAAATAAGGAAAAAGAATATTTTAGCTGGTCTTAGTTTAAAATTAGAAACAGATGTTAAAAATATTAAAAAATTAACTAATTATTTTGATTTAATTTTATTAATGAGTGTTAATCCTGGAATGAGTGGCCAAAATTTTCAAAAACAAATATTTGAAAAAATTAAGGAATTAAAATTTTACTTAAAAAAAGATATTCTAATAGAAGTTGATGGAGGAATTAATCCAAACTATATAACAAAATTGAAAGAACTAGGTGTTAATATTATAGTTAGTGGAAGTTACTATTATAATAGTAAAAATAAAATAAATGCTATTAATTTTTTAAAAAATTGATTGTAAGTTTATACCAATTATGTGCTCGTATGATTTTACGAAAAAAGATATGAGATTTATACTTTCTATATAATCAAATCTTTGATTTTCTTTTATTGCGGATTCTAAATTATTAATTTCAACACCAATATCTTCAATTTCTTTATGATTAATAAAAGTGCACAGTATTCTTTCTTGATTTGTCCAAAATTCTTTTAATTCATTAGTTTTATTTATTATTAAATTGGTGTTTACGTTTTCAGTTGTTTCAACAATATTTTTTAGATTATTAACTAAGTTATTTGTTTTTTCTAGACAATTATTTATTATTAATTGTTCGGTTAAACAAATTGCGAATAAGAAAACTATAATTAAGCAAATATGAATTACTTTTTTCATAAATTTTCCTTTAAATTATTATAATTTAAAATTATAAAATTTTCTTTTTTTCTTTGAAAATATATTTTCCCATTACCATCAACCGTTAAAATTAAAATATCTTTTATTTTTTTGGTATTTGTAATTTTTAATATGTTATTAATTATATTTTCACTCCAATTTGCCAACTTTAAATTGTTTTTATTTATATTTCCGTCTGCAATTATTGTAATAGGAATTGTGTTTTCATCTATTTTTTGTAAATTCGTTGATCTTTTATCAGATTCACAAAAAGAAGAAATATCATTGATGGTTACGGGTGAAAAATCTTTTTTAGCTAACACATTTACATTACCATTAGTTTCAACAATTGCGTATTCTATTTCATCTAATGAAAAATAACCACATCCTCTTACAGATTCAAATAAATCATCAATTGTTATGTTTAAGTTTTTTAGCGATTCGTAATCGATTCCTCTTGGATTTATTACTATAACAGGTTTTCCACTTATTATTTTATTAAATATTTCACTTTTTTTTGTTATAATTGTTAAAAAATAGTGTAAAGTTACTAAAGTTAACAAAGGAACAATTCCATGCAAGATTGGAACTGATGATTCTGCCATAGGTATTGTTGCTAGATCTGCAATTATAAGAGCTAACACAAACTCAAAGGGTTGCATTTGACCGAGTTGTCTTTTACCCATCAATCTAAAAACAAATAAGACTATTAAATAAACTATTAATGCTCTTATTATTAGCGTAAACATATAAATATATTGTTCAAAATTTAAATTATTATTATAATTTTTTAACAAAACATCTTCTTCTTTTATGCCTTATATTAGGAAAATTTTTCCACTGATTTTGTATTATAGCATTATATTCTAAATTTAAATTTGTTTCTAAATGTTTAACATTCATTGTTAAAAGTGCATTCATTAAAAATTGCATTAATAATGCGTTAACTCCTTTAGATCTATATTCAGGTAAAACACCAGTCAAAGCTAAATCTAGAATTTCTGGTTTTTTAATAGATTTGATTATTCCAAAAATTTTTGGATGTAAAAGTTTTCCTTTTGTTTTTTGCATTACTTTCGAAATTGATGGTATTGCAAAACCAAACGCTATAACATTTTCATTTTCATCACATATTGTGCAGAAAAAATTAATATTTAAAAATAATTTAAATTGAGAAATAATTTGTTCTTTAACTTTTTCGGTGAAAGGAACAGTGCCATACAGTGGAGCATAAACTTCATCAATAATTTTAAATATACCGTCTTTATATTTTTCTATATATTCTTTTTTATTTTTTGCGTATCCGTAATGTAAATTGTTTTTTTTCATAACTGCTTGTGCAATTCTGTCAATTCTTTCATCACGTTCTTTAAGAGGAAATATTTTATATTCAACATAATCTATTTCTTTGGTGTATCCTGCAGCTTCAATTAACTTCTGATAATAGCTGTAATTATATTGTTCTTCAAATGTTGATAATTGATCAAATCCCTCAATTAATAAACCCTCTCTGTCTAAATCATTAAATCCCATCGGACCGTGAATTGTGTCCATGCCACTTTCTTTGGCAAAATTTTCAACAGCATTAAATAGTGCTTTTGAAACTTCTTTATCATTAATACAGTCAAAACGAGAGAATCTAACTCTTTTTTCATTTGTTTTTTGGTTGTATAAATTTTGTATAATTCCCGCAATTCTTCCCACAACTTTTTTATTTTTATATGCTAAAAAATATTTTGCCTTACAATCTTCGTAAGATACATTTTTTTTATAATTAAATAAATTAATTTCATCTGATCTTATGTAAGGGACATAATACATATTATTTTTATAAAGTTTATTTGGAAAATCCACGAATTGATTCTTTTGCCTTCTCGTTTTAACTTCTTTTATTTCTATCATGTTAACCTCTAATTTTTCTCTATTAAAACTCTATATCATAGATGTTTTGTATTTCATTCATAATTTTGTCTTGATCTAATTTTTGCATGGTTTGTAAAATTTTTGTTTGTTGTGTTATTTTATTTTCAATAATTTCAATTATATTATTTATTGTTAAATTAAAATTATTTTTCCATTTTGAATAATTATAAAAATTTTTATATTTTTTTAATTCCACTATATAAGGTGTTAATTTATTTATTATTTTTTTTGATTGAATGAAGAGCTCAAAAGTTCTTTCATTATTATTGTTTTTTCTAATTTCACATAATCTGTTTTTAGCTTCACAAAGCTTTTGTATGATATGTTCTAATTTTTCTATTGTTAATCCACTTTCAATTAAATACAAAGCCATTTTTTCTCTTATTTTGATATTTTGGTTATCCATATTTTTCCTCAAACATATTATAACACATTATTTTATAATATCAAATAAAAATTTTTTGTCCAATAAATAAAACGTTAGTTTTGTTAATTTCCTTTAATTTAGATTCGGGAATATTATATTTTAAAGATAAACTACTATACGTTTCCAAAGGTTGTACTATATGAAAATATTGAGAACTTTTTGGCATTTTTAATATTTTTCCTGCTTGTAATTTTTTCATATCTGGATTTAAAGCATTAAATTCATCAATATCAAAATTAAATTTTTGCAAAAACTTATTTATTGTGAGTTTCTCATCGCATAATTTTATTTTATAATACCATTCTTTATTGTTATCAAATAATTTTATTTCCATAATTTTCTCCTATTACTTAAATATTTATATTCAATTAAACTCATAAATTTGCAAGATTTTAAATATTAATATGTTGGGAGAAAAAATTTGAAATCACTTTTTAAAACTGTATTTATAATAACAGGTTTTGCTGTTTTAACTAGATTGTTGGGATTTATATTTAGAATATATTTATCTAGAATGTTGGGCGCTGAAGCGCTTGGATTATATCAAGTTTCACTTTCTGTTTTCATGGTTCTTTTAACTATTGTTGCTAGTGGCTTGCCAGTTATAATATCAAAATTATCAGCAAAATATTATTCAAAAAAGGACACCAGTTCTGAAGCAAAATTAATTTCAGCGTCTTTGATTGTTTCTATTATAACGTCAATTATTTTATCAATTTTTGTTTTAGTATTTAAAAATTTATTTTCCTTATTGTTTGCTGACGATCGATGTTATTCAATATTACTTGTAATGCTACCAGCAGTATTATTTTCTAGTGTGTATAATGTTTTCAGAGGATCAATGTGGGGACACTCAAACTATTTTGGATATTGTATTACTGAATTGTTTGAACAAATTGTTAGAATAACCGTTTGCGTGTTTTTGTTAAGTTTTGGAATTGGATCTTTATCAACTTCTATAAGTGCTGGTTTATCTTTAAGCATAGCTTGTTTACTTTCAATGGCTTTATCTATAATATTATATTTTGTATATGGCGGGAAATTAAAAAAACCTGATAAAATTTATAAAGAGGTAATCAAGTCTTCTGCACCTATAACAGCAGTAAGATTTTTATCTAGTTTAGTCCAACCTATAATAGCTCTTATCATACCTGCAAGATTAATTGCTGTTGGATATACAAGTAGTCAAGCTATGTCAATTTATGGCATTGCTATTGGTATGACATTACCTCTTTTATTCATTCCAATAACTTTAGTCGGTTCTCTTTCAACTGCATTAATACCAGATTTATCGAAAGCTGTTAGCAATGAAGATAATAATGAAGTTAAAAATAAGATTTCATCTTCATTAATATTTACATTATTTATAACATTTTTAATAATGCCACTATTCATGGGAGCTGGTGAAAACATAGGTTTATTTTTCTTTGGGAATGTTACAAGTGGAGCATTGCTCTCCAGCTCAGCTTGGATGATAGTTCCTATGGCTTTGACATCAATATCTTCATCAATATTAAATGCTTTAGGAAAAGAAGTTAGATCTTTTATAAATTATCTTATAGGTTCTGTTTTTTTGTTTGCGTCAATTTGGTTTTTACCTTCAATCATCGGTATAAATGCTTTAATTGTTGGTATGGGGATTTGTGTTTCAATAACCGCTGTATTGAATATAATTATGATTAAAAAAACAATAAATAGTAAATTAAATATATTGAAACCTTTAATGTTAATGTTGGCATTTTGCTTACCTTGCGCTGCAATTACGTTTTTCATAACAAACTTATTAAACAATATTATTCCATTATTCTTTAATTTAGCTATTTCATGTTGTGTAGGTGGAGGATTATTTATTGCATTATGTTCAACTTATAAAATTATTAATGTTAAAAGTATGTTTGTTGAAATGAAAAAAGTTAAATTTAAAAAAATGTCCTTAAAAAGGAAAAATAAATAAAGTTATCTATTTTTTGACTTGACATATAAAACATAAACTGATAAAATTCCATAGAGGTGAATATGGAAAGAAAAGTTTACTTAGATAATGCTGCAACAACATATATTGCAACCGAAGTTTTAAATGAAATGATGCCTTGTTTTAGTGTTTTTTACGGAAATCCGAACAGCATACATTCCTTTGGAAGAGAAGCTCAAGGATTAGTTGATCGAGCAAGAGATAGAATTGCTAGAGCTATAAATTCAAACTCTAACGAAGTTTATTTTACATCGGGTGGTACAGAATCTGACAATTGGGCAATAAAAGGAATTGCCCATGCTTATAGTTCAAAGGGAAAGCATATAATTACGAGCTCAATTGAACATTCAGCCGTTTTAGGAGCTTGTAAAGCTTTAGAAAGAGAAGGGTATGAAATAACTTATTTGCCGGTCGATAAATTTGGTTTGGTTGATTTAGCAGAATTAATTCATGCAATTAGAAAGGATACGATTTTAATTTCTATAATGGCAGTAAATAACGAAGTTGGAACAATACAAAATATAAAAGCTATAGGTAAAATTGCTAAAGAGTATGATGTGATTTTTCACACTGATGCAGTTCAAGCTTTATCTTCTTTGAGATTAGATGTTAAAGATATGGAAATTGATTTAATGAGCATAAGTTCGCATAAAGTTTATGGACCAAAAGGTGTTGGAGCGCTTTATATTAGAAACGGTATAAAAATAGAAAATTTAATTGATGGTGGGCACCAAGAAAGAAATAAAAGAGGAGGAACATTAAATGTTCCAGCAATTGTTGGATTTGGGAAGGCTGTTGAAATGACTGTTAGGGATTTTGCTTTATACAATAAAAAAATTAAAAAATTAAGAGATTATTTTGTTAGAGAAGTTAAAGAAAAAATTCCTTATATTATAATTAACGGACATCCACATCAAAAAGTTAATAATATTATTAATATTTCATTTGAATTAATTGAAGGTGAAGCAATATTAATGTTGCTTGATTTTGAAGGGATAGCAGTTTCAACAGGTTCTGCTTGTACTTCAGGAGCATTGGAACCTTCATATGTTTTAAGAGCAATGGGGGTTGATGATGAAGTCGCTCAAGGGTCAATAAGGTTTTCATTAGGGCGATCAACTTCAAAGGATGATATAGATTATACTATAAAAAAATTAGCTGAAGCAGTGGGGAAATTAAGAAAAATTTCTCCACAAACAAAGTCTAGTGTAAAAGGAGAATAGTTATGTATAACAATAAAGTTTTGGAAATTTTTAAAAATCCAAAAAATGTTGGAACACTTAAAGGCGCAAATGGTATTGGCAAAGTTGGCAATGCTGCATGTGGTGATATAATGAAAATTTATTTAAAAATAAACGAGGATGGTATAATTGAAGATGCTAGTTTTAAAACATTTGGTTGCGTTGCTGCAATAACAACTACTTCTGTTGCAACTGAATTAATAAAAGGAAAAACGATTGAAGAAGCTTTAAAAGTTAAAAATAGTCAAATAATCGAAATTTTAGGTGGATTACCAACTCAAAAAATTCATTGTTCAATATTAGCCGAAGAAGCAATTAAGGCTGCAATTGAAGATTATTATAAAAAACAGAAAAAATTAGAAAAAACTAATAAAAATTCACAAGTATAGCTTGTGAATTTTTATTTATGTTTTGAAATACATATAAAATATGTTATATAAATTATATGGTAACATTATTAATTTTAGATGGATATGGAGAAAGTAAAAATAAAGAAGGAAATGCAATTTATAATAATTCAAAAAAAATAGATTATTATAAAAAAAAATATCCATTTTGTCTTTTAAACGCAAGTGGGGAAGCTGTTGGTTTGCAAAAGGGACAAATGGGTAATAGCGAGTGTGGGCATTTAAATATTGGAAGTGGAAGAATTGTTTTACAAGATTTCTGCCGAATAAATAAATTAATAGAATTAAACAAATTGAAAGAAAATAAAACATTACTTGAAGCAAGCGAACATTGTATTAATAATAATTCATGTGTTCATATAATGGGGTTATTATCTAATGGAGGAGTTCATAGTTCAATTCAGCATTTTAAAGAAGTTATAAAAATATTAAAAAATAATGAAATTAATAAAATATTTTTTCATGCATTTCTTGATGGAAGAGATACTTATTTCGACAGTGGTTTAAAATATTTTCAAGAGTTCGAAAAATTTTTAAAAATTGAAAATATCGGTAATATAGCATCTATTTCTGGAAGAATTTATTCAATGGATCGAGAAAATCGATATGACAGAATAGAAAGAGTTTATAATATGTTAACGGGTATTTCTAATATTGGATATGAAGAAAGTGATAATTTAGAAGAAAGCATTTTAAATAGTTATAAAAAAAATATTTATGATGAGTATGTTAATCCAACAAAGTTTAAGAATAGTCCCTTTATACAAGATAATGATGTTATAATTTCTTTAAATTTTAGAGCAGATAGAATGAGAGAATTAATAAATGCATTAACTCAAAAAACATTTAAAGAATTTCAAACAAAAAAATTAAAAAACTTATTTGTTTGCACTATGACTGAATACGATAAGAATTTTAAAAAAATAAAAGTTATAATACCTAAGCAAAAAATAAAAAATTGCTTATCTGAAGTTTTGTCAAGGTATAAAATTAAACAATATAAAGTTACAGAAACTACGAAATATGCACATATAACATACTTTTTTAATGGTGGTGAAGAAAAAAAATTTGAAGGAGAAAAAAGAATTTTAATTGAGAGCATAGATACTAAAGATTTTTCAAAATATCCTAAAATGAAAGCAAAAGATATAACAAAAAATGCAATTAATGCAATTAATTCGAAGGAATATGGTTTTATATTAATTAATTTATCAAATGCTGATATGATTGGACATACCGGTAATTTTAAAGCAACAAAAAAAGCAATAAAATATATTGATTATTGCTCAGATAAAATTGTAAAAGCAACCTTAATAAATAATGGGCATGCGATAATAACGGCAGATCATGGCAATGCTGAATGTATGTTAAATAGAAATAAAATAGTCACTTCTCATTCTTCAAATCCTGTGCCTTTTATATTGATCAGTGAAAAATACAGAAATTCAAAACTTAAAAATAATCAGAGCATTGCATCTATTGCACCAACTGTTTTAGATATTTTAAATATAAAAAAACCAAAAGAAATGACCCAAAATTCTCTTTTATTGAATACATTGTGCTAAAAATTTTGATAATTTATTTTTTTTGTTTATAATAATTAATATTTATATAAACATTTATAATGTTAATCTTTGTATAAATAATATTAATAACTCAAATTTAAGAGGTTAGTATGAGATTAATTCCCAGAAAAATAAAAGTTAAAACAGAGTTTTTTAAAGGCGTGACATTAAGCGATATTATAACTGCATTTATAGGAGTTTTAGTTGCCGTTGCTTTGTTTACAGCTAATTTTCCTTACCACATTTGGGTTGCAATTGGTTGGATGCTGATTATTGTTAGTTTGTTTTTTCCAGTTGCAGATGGAATAAGATTTTATTATACTTTAGGATATTTGTTCAGATTTTTTGCACAAAAGAAAAAATATTTAAAAAACGCTAATAAAGTCAACGCAGATATTAAAAATATAATTCCTTTTACAGGTTTTTTGCAAGACAAATATATTGATTATGGAGATTATTATGCGCAAGTCATTGAAATAACACCAGTTGAATTTGGATTATTAAATGATTTTAAACAAAATATGTTAATTGAAACTTTTGCAAATGCATTAAGAAGATTGAATGAATCTCAAACTGCTAATATAGTTAAATTAAGCAAAGCCATGATATTAGATAACTATGTTTATATTGAAGATAAAAAATATGATACTTTAATGGATTTGCAATACGAAGGCGAAATGACAAGCAAAGAAGTTGATGCAAGGGCGGCTATATTTGAAGATAGAGTTGCTAGAGTTGAAACTTTAAATAAACAAGAAAAAGTTTATAAAGATTTTTTCTACTTAGTTGTTTATGATAAGGATAAAGAAATTTTAGAAACAACAGTCGATGGAATTATGCAAACTTTGGTGAGTTCTGTTACGCCTGTTTCAACGAGTAGATTGATGGGGAAAGACTTAGTTGTTTTTGTTAAAGCTATTTTTGGTAAAGAGTTTGACGAAAGGGAATTAGATTCAATTTCTATAAAAGATTATTATGATTGGGTTATACCTAAAGAAATTAAATTTAAAGCAGGAGGATATTCAATTGATGGCAAAAATTATAGACAATTTGTTTTTAGTGATTATCCTTTAAATGTTAATAATGCATGGGGATATAACTTTTTTTCGCAAGATAAAACAAAAATTATTGTAAAGATAAAACCTTTACAAAAATTTAAAGCTGAAAAAAATATTGATAAAGCTATAATGGAAATGGAAAGTAAATATTCCTATTCATCGAGAAGTAGTAAGGCTATTGAAAATGAAACTCACAGAGAAACATTAAAAAATTTATTAATAGATTTGAAAAATAATAACCAGCAATTATATGATGTTAACACATATGTTATCTGTGAAGAACCAGCAAGAAAAGAAGTTAAAGCTATCTTAAAACAAGAAGGATTCAAATTTTCAGAGTTATTTGCCAGACAAGTTGATGGGTTTATTAGCTCAAATATATCCATGAGAGACAATATAAAGGAAACTTTAAGAGGAATTCCAACTTCAACTTTAGCAGCAATTTTTCCTTTTATATCAGGAGCATTACAAGATAAAGAAGGATTTTATATAGGATATAATGAATATCCAATATTTGTTGATTTCTTTTTAAGGAATAGAGAACGTGTTAATAGTAACATGATGATAATAGGAAAATCAGGGTCAGGAAAATCGTTTGCGACAAAAACTCTTTTAGCAAATTTTGCGGCAGATAATACAAGAATATTTATATTAGACCCCGAAGATGAATATACTGTTCTTGCAGGTAATTTAAATGGTAAAGTTATTGATGTTGGTTCTTCTGCTATGGGTATTATAAATCCATTTCATATCATGACAACTTTGAAAGATGACATAAAAGATATCAATGAATTATCTGTTGACGATGAAGAAGATGACGAAAATAAGTTAAAACTAAAAGAAAATACGGATACATTTTCAATACATCTTCAATTTTTAGAACAATTTTTTAAAGTTATTCTTGAAGGAATAGATAGTGATGCATTTGAAGCACTTAACTCTTTGGTTGTTGAAATGTATAACAAAAAAGGTATTGATGAAAATGTTGAATTAGATAACTTAACTCCAGATGATTATCCAATATTTGATGATTTATACGCTTTGGTGAACGAAAAACTTTTAAAAGAGACTAATGAATATCACAAAAGAAATTTTTTGACAATACAAACATATATTAAAAAATTTGCAAAGGGTGGTAGAAATAGTAATCTTTGGAATGGGCCAACTTCGATTAAAACTAAAGAGAATTTTATATCATTCAATTTTAGATCTTTGCTTGCTAATAGAAATGAAGTAATAGCCAACGCGCAAATGTTGTTAATTTTTAAATATTTAGATAATGAAATTATAAAAAATAGAGATTTTAATTTGAGATTTGGTACTAATCGTAAAATAATAGTTGCTGTGGATGAAGCGCACGTATTTTTAAACCCTAATTATCCAATAGCTTTGGATTTTATGGCGCAAATGGCAAAACGTATTAGAAAATATTCTGGTATGCAAATAGTTATTACGCAAAACATAAAAGACTTTGTTGGTACTGCAGAAATGCAAAGACAATCAACAGCAGTTATTAATGCAAGTCAATATTCCATGATATTCTCTTTATCTCCAAATGACTTAAATGACTTAGTTGAACTTTATAGAAAGTCTGGAGAAATTAATACCGAAGAACAAAACAGTATTGTTACGGCTGGAGTCGGGCAGTGTTTCTTTATTTCTGGCGCTTTGAGTAGAACAATGATGCAAATAGATGCGCCAGATGCAATACAAGAGCTTTTTGGAGAGAAGAAAAAAGCATAAAAAAACTCCTAAATTTGGAGCTTTTTTTATTTACGCACGAATTTCTAAAATCTCATATTCTATTATTCCACCAGGTGTTTCCACTTCAACTTTATCACCTTTCTTTTTCCCTAATAAAGCTTTTCCAACTGGACTTTCATTTGATATTAATCCTTTAATAGGATCACTTTCTGTCGATCCGATAATTTCATATTCTATTTCTTCATCAAAAGATTTATCATATAATTTAACAGTGCAACCAACTGCAACATTTTTTGTTGATAATTCATTTTTATTTATTATAACACAATTTCTTAGTTTAGCTTCTATTTCAAGTATTTCAGCTTCAATTAATCCTTGTTCTTCTTTTGCGGCATCATATTCAGCATTTTCAGATAAATCACCAAATTCTCTTGCTATGCCAATTTTTTTTGATACCTCTGGTCTTTTAATTGTTTTTAATTCATTTAATCTATTTTCTAATTGAATTTTTCCTTCTGGTGTTAAAAAAGTTTTTTCCATCTTGCCCTCCTAAAATAAAAAAGAAATTCAAGCTATGCTTGATATTCTTTTTTGATTGAAATAGATAATACAACAATAAGCAAAACAAGTCAAGTGTTTTTGTATTAAATTTTCTTAAATATTATATTCATTATTTATATAAATATGTTATTTTTCTAATTCATTTATTTCATTATTTTTTGTTTCTTTAGATTTAAATAATTTTTCTTCAGCTTTAATAATTTTTATTAATTGATTGCGTGACATATTTTCAAATAGTTTGCGAGCGTTTGACCCAGTAACTCCATGTATTTCGCATGCTATTTCAATTAAATTTTCTTTTGATATGTATTTCATAAACACCCCTTTCTTTTATCATTATAATATATCAACTGTATTTATGCAATACTTTTTTTTTCAAAAATTAATGCATTTTCTTTATTTTTATAATAATTTAATCTTTTACCTATTAATTTAAATTCATTTGCCAAATAAAAATTAATAGCATCAAAATTTGATTCTCGTACTTCCAACCAAATTGTTTTATTACCCAAAAAGTTTATTAATTTTTTTGCATATCCTTTTCTTTTATAAGTTTCTTTTGTTGCAATAAGTAAAATATTCAAATCATCTATATTATCTTGCACTATCATAAAACTAACAATGGTTAAATTTTCTATAGCAACATATATTTGCGTTGATTTAGAATAATATGAATCGATAAATTGTTCATATGTCCAACTATTTTCTCCAAATTGTTCTTTGGATATATTATAAATTTCATCAATGTCCGATTTTGATATATTAGCTTTAATTTGCATTCAGATTTGCCTCCGCTTGAGACGGTCTTATATATAACGGTTTTAGTTCGTTTTCATTGGTAAAAGAATTGTTTTTTATTTTATATTCAGTGTATTTTAATAGATTTTTGGCTGTTAAACGAATAATTTTTGATTTTAGATTTAATTTTTCTATTGAAATTTTGTTTTTATAATTTAATAAATCAATTTCTGTAAGCATTTGAGGATTTTCTATTAATTTGTTTTCGCAGTTATAATTTCCAACAAAATAATATCCACTTAAAGCATTAATGATTGGAGTTGAATTTTTATTATATTCAAAACCTATTAATTCTAAGCTGTTTATAGCAATACATTTTAAATTTTTATTTACGCATAGCAAAGCTTTTACAGTTGCAATTCCAATTCTTAAACCCGTAAAAGAGCCAGGTCCTATAACAATAGATATTACATCTAAATTTTTTAAAATAGAGTTTGAGTTTTTTTCAGATTTTACTTTTTCAAAAATATTTTCAATTTCTTTTAATAAATTTTCAGAATGTTTAGCATTTGAATTAATTTTTTTATAAAATTTTTTTGTTTGATATTTTAAAGCTATAAATGCTTCATTAAATGCTGTGTTAATACATAATACATTCATAAAATTTCCTCCAAACTTATTTCTCTTTCATTATTTGATTCCTTTTTTATCGTTATTTTATAATAAGGTCTTTTAATTAATCCTTTAACATTTTCTTCCCATTCAACTAATATAACTCCGTCGTTTTTATTAAAATATTCATCAAATCCTAATTCTAAAGCTTCATCTAATGAATTTAATCTATACATATCAAAATGATATAAATTTGTTTTTGATGTTTTGTACTCATTAAGTATGGTAAAAGTTGGGCTTGTGATTAATTCAGTAATGTTAAGCGCTTTTGCAATCCCTTTTGATAAGGTTGTTTTCCCAGCACCCAAATCTCCACTAAGAACAATAACACAAGGAATTTTTATATATTTTATAATATTTTTTCCCAAATTTATTGTTTCTTTCTCATTTTTGGTTTTTATTAACATTGTTATTCTCCTTTTCCTTTATTATCTTATAGAAGTTTAGAGATGTTATTGAAAAAATTAATCCTTCTAGAAATCCAACTATAGTGTCTGTTAAATAGTGTTGTCCTAAATACATTCTTGAAATTATAGTTAAAATTAAAAAAATCAAGGAAATAAATGTGGCTAAAATTTTAATATAATTTTTATATTTTTTATCCCAAATTATATATAAAATAAAGCAAATTAATATTGTTGCGCTTAATGTGTGTCCACTTGGCATTGCATTTCCACTTCCAGGAAGTATGTTTATTATAGAATTATCGACAATATAAGGTCTTGGCCTATTTATTACTATTTTTAAAATAAAATTGAACAAAATTGAAAAGCCATATGTCAAGGCAAAATATACTGAATATTTTTTATTTATAAAAATAAATAATATTAAAAAAACCAATATAAATCCTATATAGTTGGCTAAATGCGAAACTAATTTCAAAAATATATCAAAAATTTCCGATGTGTTTTTTTGTAATGTTTTAATTATTTCAATTTCAAATCCCATATTCTTTCCGTTTTATCTCTTTTTTATTTTTATATATTTTTTTATATAAGGAAAATATATAATAATTCCACTTATTGCTGAACCTATCAAAATAAAATACCATAACTTAAATTCAAAATAAATATATGGTATATAATTAGCATTCAAAGCAATACCATCTTTAGTTACACCTATTAAAATATTTCCATTTAAAATAGTTTGATAAATATTTTTTGGATTAATACCACTTTCTTCAAGTCTTTGTATGGTTTCTGGGGCAGGGTGTCCATGAGTGTTTCCACATGATATTATTGAAATTTCAGGTTTAACAACTTTTAAAAATTTTTCTGTAGTTGAATATTTACTACCATGATGTGCGACTTTTAGTATATCAACATCAAAATATTCTTTTGTTGCATTAACAAATGTGTTTAAATTAGAAGAAAAAATTTCATAATCGCCATTTTCTATCTTAGCTATAAATTCATTTTCGATTTCCGATGTAACATCGCCTGTTAGCATAACTTTAGTATCCAAATATGTTAACATCATTATAGGTGAATATTCATTTGTTGATGCTTCATTTGTTAGTTCTGTTTTAGTGTAATATGCTCCAATAATTGGAGTAAAGAATTCAACTATCCACATATTTTCATCATTTTCTGATAAATTATAATCAAAATTATTGCTTTTTATAGATAAAGTTTCTGTTGTATAAAATTTGTTACAATCGGAAACTTCAATTTCAATATTTAATAAATTAATTATTTCTTCGTATTTTTGATTATAGCAAACAACAGCATTTGGAATTTCAGAAACATCATCACTTGAGCAATATATTTCAGGAAGATAACAATTTAAAACTTGATAATTTTGGAATAAATAAGATGCGCCACCGATATGATCTGCATCTGGGTGAGTTAAAATTAAGTAATCAATAACAGGTTGTCCATTTTTATACTTAAAATTTAATTTTTCTAAATAACTTTTAAATTTATTTAAAGAAGATTCATGATAATGTCCACAGTCAATTATCATAATTTCGCCAGTGGGAAATTGTATAATTGTTGAATCTGCTTGCCCGACATCAACAAAATGTATTAATAAACCATCATAATCAATGTCAGTTTTAGGAGCATCGTAATTATATGCATAATTTAGCAAGTTTTCAATTTTTTCTTTAAAAAAAAATGTTGAACATAAACAAAGAATAATAAAAACATATATAATTGTTCTTATTATAAGATTTTTTCTTAAATCTTCTTTTTTATTTTCTCTTTTGTTTTTCATTTTTATTTTTTTAATATTTCGTAGTTTTCCTTTATATCTTTTATTATATAGCCTTTAGATTCTATAATATTTCTGAGATTATCAGATTCAGTCCAATTTTTGGCTAATCTTTCTTTTTTTCTTAATTCTGCTAATTTAATAATTTCATCTGGTATTTCTTCATAATATTCTTCTAATTTGTCCAAATCTAAAGATAACACTTTATCAAATTTTAACAATAAATTATAAACATCTTTAGATTTTGTTTCATTTTTTAGCAATTTCCAAACAATACCAATTGCTAAAGGAATATTTAAATCATCGGATATTGCATTTTTAAAGAATTCTTCATATTTAGCGAGTATGTTTTTATCAGTTAAGCTTGTGGAATTTTTATGTTCAAATGCCAACTTTTTTAATGATTTTAATGCAACTTTTGAAGCATTTAAACTATCAAATGTAAAATTTAAACTTTTTCTATAATGTGTTAATAAATTCATATATCTAAAATCTAAAGGAGAATAACCTTTTTCAATTAATTGATCTAATGTATATAAGTTGCCTAAACTTTTACTCATTTTCCCACCATTAACTTGTAAAAATTCAGTGTGCATCCAACACTTAACAACTTTATGACCTTCTTTTGCGTCACTTTGAGCTATTTCATTCTCATGATGAATTGATTTATGATCTATTCCTCCTGTATGAATATCTATCTTATCTCCTAAATATTTTTCCCCCATTGCAGAGCATTCAATATGCCAGCCCGGGCAGCCTATTCCCCACGGACTATCCCATTTCATAATATGTTCTTTAGGAACAAATTTCCATAAAACAAAATCAAATGGATGATGTTTTTGTGGATTTTCTTCAATTCTATTAATTCCTTTTTTATCTAAATCAATTCCAGATAAAGCTCCGTAATTAGGAAATTTTTTTATATCAAAATATATTCCATCGTCAATTTTATATGTGTAACCCTTTTTTTCAAGATCTTTTATAAATTCAATCATATCATTTATATGTTCTGTTGCTTTTGCAATATGTTCAGGCAATTCAATGTTCAAACGCTTGCAATCTTCAAAAAAGCAATTTGTGTAAAATTTTGAAATTTCATATGGATCTTTTTTTTCTTTTTTTGCCATAAGTTCAATTTTATCTTCGCCTTCATCTGCATCAGAAACTAAATGTCCAACATCTGTTATGTTTAAAACTCCATTTATTTCATATCCACAAAATTTTAAGCTTTTTCTTAGCAAATCCATAAAAATATAGGCTCTCATATTACCTATATGAGGGTAATAATATACAGTCGGTCCACATGTATACATTTTTACTAAATTATTTTCAAATTTTAAATTTTCTTTTTTATTGGTTAAACTATTATAAAATTTCATAAAAATCCTTTATTTATATATTCATTTATTTTTTTATATGTTTATTTTAATGATTGATAAATAACTGTTAAACAATAATCAAAATATCGTGGAGGAATAGAAATACATGGTAACGAATTGTTTTTGTAATACTCATATTTATTTTCATTGACAATTAAATCTTTTTTCTTAAAAAAATAAATATTCCCTATATTTGAAAATGTAATATTTTTATTAATAGGTTTTGAAAATTCTAATATGCACACAAATTCATAATTAGGAATAATGTTAATTAATGATTGAAAATTATTTTCATTTTCGTTACTATTAATATAAAAATTGTTTTCTTTTAAACTTTCAATAAAATCATATGTTTTAACAAACATTCCATTAAAATTAGATATTTCAGTTGTTTGTGGTTTATAACTTTTTATTTCAAATTTTATATTTTTAAATTGATTAAATAGGGGATTTTCGACAGCGTTATTAATAACTTTTTCAAATCTATCGTCCAAATCAAGAGTATGTAATATTTGAATATCAAAATTTTCGACTAAATCGTTTTGTAATTTAAGTAAATAGCTTTTTTCATTAATTCCTTGTTCATTTTCTTTTAATACAAAAGCGTTATATAATTTATCATTTTTATATTCACCCCAAATTAATCTTTTAAACAAAGTTTTAAAGGGTTCTCTGTTTATTAAATTATCAAAATTTTTATAATTATATTTTCTTCCATTTAAAAATGCATTAATCAAGCGATTTTTTTCATTATTAATATTAATTTCAGAAATATTGTCAATTGATAATAAATCCAAAATATCTTCCAAATCATAATTAGTGTTTTGAGTGAATATATTTATTACCTTATCTTTCCATTCTTTATCCTTTATATAATTTGAAGTTATTATCTTTAGAGATTCAACTTTACCTGTATAAACTAAACATTCAGTTAAATATTTACCTTCTTTTAATCTATTTTGTTTAAAAAGTTCTATTGCAAAATTTGACAATTCGGAAGATAGATTTTCATCTGAAAGTAAACAACAAAATCGTATTGCCCATTTTGCTTCTTTTATATCTTGTTTTTTTAATAAAACTTCAAATAATTTTTTTGCAAAATCATTTAATCCTTTTTTTTCAAATACCTTAAAGAGATAGTTTAGATTTTTTAAATTATTTAATTGATTTTCTTCTTTAAAAACATTAATTAAATATGTTTTAACAATATTAGATGCTGGAAATCCACTTGCTAAATTTAAATTTAATTTATCAAAAGTTATTCCAAGTGTTCTTTCTTGTGGTAACTTTACTTTTCTTCTTGCTGTGTATAAAAATTGTTTTTCGTTTTTTATTTCTGGACTTTTTATCATTTCAAGTTTTTCTGCTATTTTTAATTTTAAATTTTCTGATTTAGTTTTAGTATATAATTCGTTTAATCTTGTTATTGCTTCGTTATCGCTTTCGAAAATCAAATATAAATTACATAATTTATCCTTATCAAAATCACTGATATTTTCATCATATAATCTATTATCTAATTCAAAAAAAATTTCTTTTTTATAGTTCTTTAATAAAGGAGCTATTTTTTCTAAGTTTTGAGAATTGGTCAAAAAATCATCAATTATAATCTTTATTCCTTTTATTATATCAAAATTTAATATAATATTTAACAATTTGTATTTATTTTCTTCATCATATTTTAAATATTCATATAACCAGTTTTCATTTTCTTCAAAAAAGTTTTCCATAAATTCACTAGCAGGTCTTATCCATTGATTAATGATTTCATTTTTTTCACTGTTTAAAATTTTAATAATAAAAGGTATATATAAATTTTTTTCTATATTATAATTGTATACCACTTCAATAAATCTATCGAAAAATTTTTCAATTATATTATAATTATTTTTTGATGTATATTTTGTATTCCCAAATTGGCCTAACAACATTTTTTTTATGAAATAAAAAATAGCTTCATAATTTTTTGTTGATAAAAGAATTATTACCGTATTTGAAACAGGAATTTCATAGTTTTTTAATTGAAAAATTAAATCAGATAAACTTTCTATATCTTCTTTGTTTATTTGAGTATTTGTACTATTTTTATTTATTAAATCAATTGTGTTTTGTGAAATTTGTTCCTTTAAAAAATTTTGTTCTGTTATTATATTTTCAATATTAAATATACTATTAATTTTATTTATTATTTGTTTTATATCTTTTAATATTTCCATAAAACGATTATAACAAAAAAAATCTTAAACAACAAATATTATATAAAAAAATAACACTTTTGGTGTTATTTAATCTGCATAATTTTTAAAATAGTTTTGTATTAATATAACTGGAGTTCCTTTATCTCCACTTCCACTTGTTAAATCACATAAAGAACCAATGAGATCCGTGTATTGACGAGGAGTTGTTCCGAGCGATTCTCTATTATTATTTTTCGAGTCTCCATTTTTTTTCTTTATTATTTTTTTAAATTCCAGACTCGCTTCTTTCCCATTTAAATTTGCAAGTTTTGTTTCAGATATATATTTTAATTTAATTTCGTTAGGTGTTCCAATTAATCCACTTGTGTATGCTGGGGATACTACAGGATCTGCTAATTCCCAAATTTTACCAACAGGATCCTTAAATGCGCCATCTCCATAAACTAAACATTCAATATTTTTTCCGGTTTTTTCTTTGAAAACTTTTTGCAAATTGTTAACAAATTGTTCAGTATCTCTCGGAAATAATTTAAGTTCATTATCTGTATTAATATTACTACCTAACAAGCCATATATTTCATTATATCCACTTCCATTAATGCTTTTATTCATTATTTCGTCTAAAGAAACAACTATTTTTGCATTATTTTTTAATAAAATTTCTTTTGTTTGTTTCCTAGTGTGTATATCAGCATTAATAACATAAGGGGTATATTTTAATATGTCTTCAGCTTTATTTCCAAATATAATTTCGCAATTAGGACCAGCTATTTCTTTATAAAATTCAATATAGTCAACTCCAGTGAATAAATGATTAGTTTTACCAAAAATTTCTCTAAATTCTTTTTCTGAAAGTGGTAACCCATAAGGATTAATTCCACTTTCATAAAATTTATTATTATCTATTAATGGATTTCCAACTTCGTCTGATGGATATGATAGCATTATTATTACTTTTTTACAACCTTTTGCTATGGCTTTTAATATAAGTGAAAATCTATTTCTGCTAAGAATGGGGAAAATTAATCCAACCACCTTGTCTTTAAAAATATTTTCTATATTTATCGAAATTTGGTCGACTGTTGCAAAATTCCCTTGAGAAATTGCAACAACAGCTTCTGTTACGCCAACAATATCGCAATCTTGTAAATTAATATTGTTCTCTTTGCAAGCGTTTATAACGCTTTCGCTCACTATTTCAATTAAATTATCTCCGTGTTTTATTATAGGAGTTCTTATTCCATAAGAAATTGTTCCTAGCAAACTCATATAACCTCCATTATCATAATAGAGAATTGTTTTATATAAGTCAAATTTTTTTATGTTAGTATTTATTATAAATTAATATAGATAATGCTAAAGATATAATAGTTCCAAGAATAACTAATAATCCTAAACCGTTTTGAACACTAATTGGTTGAACGGGTGAGACGGAAGAAAATTTTATAAAATCTAAAACAATTCCTATAATAACCAAAGCAACTGCATTACTTATTTTATAAGCTAAAGTCATTATTCCTGAATAAACACCTGTTTTATTAGTTTCTTTTAATTCCTTATCATTAGCCATAATATCACCAAATATTGACAACGGAAAAGAATATAAAACTCCAGTTCCAAAGCCACTTATAAAAATAAATGGTAAACATAAATAAAATAGAATATTAGTTGAAAAAAGTTCTCTTAAAATAAACACGGCCCACAAACATAATATACCTAAAATACCAACAGAAAGTCCTTGTATTAAAACATTTTTTTTAGTTTGTTTTTGAGAAATTTTTCCCCAAAATATTTGGGCAAGAACAGCAGATATAATTAACGTTCCCATTGATATTGATATTTGTTTAGAACTAAAATGAAAACAATATGTGAACATATGCATTCCTGCTCCCGTTAAAAACGCAGATGCAAATAAACTTGTTGCGTAACCAAATATAATTATGCGATATTCTCTTTTTTTTAAAATTTTGAAAAAATCGTTAAATATTGAAATTATTGATTCTTTTTCCTTTATTGCTTTGGGTTGACAGCAAACTTGATGTTTTAATGTTCCAAAAAATGTTATGAGGCCAAAAAATAAACATAATAGTGAAGACACATAAGCTGTGTTTATATATCCTTGAGCTAAAAGTTGTCCTTGCCCCCCATTATCTTCAGGCATAAATATAAACATCAATACTGTTGGAAGCATCATGCCTATTAATTGAAAAATAGTTCTTGAACACTGAATATTTGTTTGTTCATGTGGGTTGTTTGTCATTTCTAAACCTAAGGCTAAATGAGGTGTTGAAAAAAATGTACAAAATGTCTGAACTAACAGTAAAGAAAAAAGTATCCAAATAAATTTTATGCTTAATGGGGCTGTTGGTGGTACGAGCCATATAATTAAATTTATGGCACACATTCCTAAAATACCGATTAACATAAATGGATGACGTTTACCTATTGAAGAATTTAAATTATCTGAAAAATATCCGACAATAGGATCTGAAATAGCATCCCACAAAACACTTATCGACACGGCTATTCCAACTAAAGTTCCAGGAATGCCCATAACACTTGTTCCAAAAAACATTATAAAATTAGATAAAGCCGATGATATAGTTGAATATCCTAAATTTCCTATGCCATAATAAAATTTTTCAAGTTTTGATATTTTCATTAATATACAATATGCTTTTATTTTAAGGTTAAGAATTTATTTTATATTTATTGTGTATAATAAATATTTTCAAATGTGGATTCAAGTGAATTTTTTTCTAATAAATCATAAAATTGATTTTCTGTTATCATTTTTATTTTGTTATTATTAAACTTAACAAAAATAATATTGAATTTATGTCTATTAATTTCAGATATGATTTTATAAAAAGGTGTATTTGAATTAACATATAAATTTTTAACCAACAAAACATCTTTCTTTTTGTTTTCGTATTCATAAATAATTGGAGAATATTTACCTTGAAAATTCCCTTCAATTATGCCTAAAAACAAAAATATAGCAAACAATGCATAGCTAAAATTAATAGTGTAGAAACATGATATTATAAAAATTAAAAAAAATAAAATAGAAAAAAATAAATTGAAAAAAGTTGCTATTTTATAAGCTTTATTAGTATTTATTTTTGTTTTCAAAAACGATGTTAGAATTCTTCCACCATCAAGAGGAAAAGCCGGAATAAGATTAAATAAAGCAATAGAAAAATTTGAAATAACAAAAGTATAAGAAAAAGAATAAAAAGACGGGAAAATCCACCAAAGCATAACAGTGATAATAATCACTGCCACATTAATTAAAGGACCGGCAAAAGCAATTTTAATTTCGTCTTTTGCAGAAAATGTATGATTGCTAAAGGAAACGCAAG
>CALWKK010000001.1 GCA_944381245.1 uncultured Clostridia bacterium | reverse complement strand
TATAACAATGAGATAATTTCTTACTCAATTTCAACCAGTCCTAATTTTAATCAAACTAGAGAAATGTTAAATGGATTAATACATAAACTGCCAAATAATATAACACCAATATTACATTCAAATCAAGGCTGGCAATACCAAATGAAAGAATATCAAAGGATATTAAAAGAGAATAATATAACTCAAAGTATGTCCCGAAAAGGTAACTGCTTAGATAATAGTGTAATGGAAAATTTCTTTGGAAGACTTAAAACAGAAATGTTTTATGGTGAAAAATTTGAAAGTGTTAACACTTTCATTGACAAACTAAAAGAATATATATATTATTACAATAACGAACGAATAATACTTAAATTAAAAATGAGTCCGGTAAAATACCGAACTCAAAATATAGCAATATAATTATTAAATTTTTGTCCAATTTTTGGGGTGCACCCCATTAGATGCATTCTTTTTTTACTTTTTCATTTTATTCTTTGTTGCTTTTTTCTAGTATATCTTGTAATTTATTTTTTTTATTTTGCAATTTTTCTACTTTATTTATATATTTCTTTAATTCTGTTGGATTCTGTTTTATATTTTCGTATTCTTTTTCAACATTTTCTAAAGTTTTTTCTATTTCTTTAATTTCTTTTTCTATTTTTTTATTTTTTTCTTCTTTCTTTTTTATTATTTCTTTTTCTTTAATTTGTTTTTCTAAAGTTTGTTTTCGGTCATACTCGTTTTTCTCTTTCTTTTGTGGTAATTTTATTTTTATTTTTCTAGCATAATACAATATTACTCCTAATATTAATGCTACTCCAAATAATACTGATGGGATTATATACCATGCTAGACTTCCATTGTTATTATTTGTGTTTGTTTCATCGTTTGATGTTCCGTTATCTTCGTTGGTTGTATTTAATACAAACTCATAATAAGTTATCTCGTTGTTAATCTCTTTTGTTGTGTCTAATTGTTTTATATCATCTAAACTTACGTCGCCAACAGCTAAATACCTTGTTTCTTCTCCTTCTTCTGTTTTTAATATATATTTGTTTTCTTCTGTATTTTCAAATATATAGTCATTTGTTGTTCTTTTGCTTAATTGTATTTCATCAACATATGCGTATCCAGTTGAATTGTTTTCATCAGTCCCAAAAGAAATTACAAAATTAATTTTTTGTTCACTTTCTGAATTTGTTTTTATTATAACTCGGTATGTTTTCCATTCATTATTCGTTCCATTATATTCGTCATATGAAACTATATTTTCTTGTTTATATATTTCTTTATTTGCACTATTTAATATATAAAAACTTAACTTATTTGTTTGTTCTGTATTAGCAGGGGTGTTGAATTTAAAGGTTAATAAATATAAAGAATTTTTTTCTAATGTTATTGTTGAACTTTTTATTGATTGTTTTCCTGCTTCTTTATTACTTAACATTAATATATTATTGTAGTTCGTTGATGTTTCTCTTCCGTCAGGATTGCCTGGATTAATTGCTGTTATCCCAAGTTTTGTTAAATGTTCATTAAATAAAGTTTCATTTGTGTTTATTATTCCAAAATCGGTGTTACTTGTTCCTGTTTTTTCCCAATAAAGTGGTTTTAAATCTGAAAGTTTTGTTATATTATTTATATCCCAATTATTATTATCTGTTATATTAAAAAATCCGTTTAAAATATTTTCATAACTTGAATTATAACTTGTTAAAATTACGGTTTTTGCACTTTTATCTTCTTCTAAATCCTCAAATTGTGATCTTGTAACCCCAAATAATCTTATTGTATCAATAGCTCCATAACCTTTCTGTTTTGAAACTGTTGCGTCGCCAGTTGCGTTTTCTGCAGCATTTCCAAATAAAATTTGTAATCTAATATTTGTTGATATATTCTCATTTCCTTGTATTAAAAATGCATATGTTTTATAATCTTCTGTTTCTGAAGTTATTGATGTCATTGAAGTTATTTCATCAGTGCTTTTATTTATTATTTTTGCATTTATACCTATCTTCGTTCCAGAAAGTTCTGCTATTTTTACATTAAAAGTTAATACATAATAACTTTTGGCTGGTATTGTGATGTCAGGGCTTTCAATGCCTGTTATTCCTTCATCGCTTAAATTGATTAATAAAGCAAATTTGTTGTTTTCTGTCCCATCTGTACCTATAGAACTTAATGATACATTATTGCCATCATAGTTAAATATTGTTTCACTTGTAAAATCTCCAGGATTTGAATCAGCTAATGTTGCTCCGGTGTATGATGGGGTTGTCCAACCTTCTTTTGTTGCATATCCTTTTGAATCGCCAAAATCGGTTGCAAAAGATGTTAAAGAATTTGTTATTTCTTGACTATTCGAAGTTGAATTTCCATAGTTCTTAATTAATGTTTCTATTGTTAATTTTTCTTCAGCATATACTTTTTCAATTAAACTTAATGCTGGAATTGAAAAAAACATTAAAATAATCATTAAAACAATTCCAATTAATTTATATTTTTTAAAAATCATTTTCTAATTCCTTTTAAATATTTTTCACATGTTAGTATACAAATATTACAAAAAAAATCAAAGCAAATTAAATAAATTTTAAAAAATAAAAAATAATATATTTATGAAAAAAATTAAAAGCAAAATTATTTTAATTTTAAGTGGATTATTAATAGGCTTCGCTAATGGATTTTTTGGTGGGGGAGGAGGAATGATTTGTGTTCCGCTTTTAGAAAAAATTTTAAAAATTGACAATAAAAAATCTCATTCAACTGCTTTAGCAGTTATGTTCCCTATTGCTATATTTTCTTTAATAGTTTATCTTTTTAAAATTTCTATAGATTGGCAGTTGTTTGGCTTTGTTGGATCTGGTTTTGTTTTAGGTGGAATAATTGGTGCTTTCTTGTTACAAAAACTAAATGCAAAAATAGTTAGAATTATTTTTACTGTCATTGTTTTAGCTGCCGGAATTAAAATGTTAATTTAAAGGGGTTACTATGCAAATTTTTTTACTTATTTTATTTGGTATAATTGGAGGAATTGTTGGTGGAATGGGTATGGGAGGAGGAACTTTGCTGATCCCTTTGTTGACAATTTTTTTATCTATAGAGCAAAAAGTGGCTCAAGGCATTAATTTATTAGCTTTTTTACCCATGGCTTTAATTGCTTTGATAATTCATTTTAAAAATCATATGGTGGAAATGAAAGGAATTTTTTGGATTGTTATTCCTGGAATTTGTGCTTCTATTGGATTTGCTTTTTTGGCAAACTTAATTGATAGCAATGTTTTAAAAATGTTATTCGGGTCTTATCTAATTTTAATTGCAGTTTATGAAATTTGCTGTTTATTTACACAAAAAAATTAATAATTTAATATTTGCTTTACAATTTTTTTTTATTATGATAAAATTCCTCAAGAAAGTGAGGAAATTTTTATGGTTAATAAAAACAAATGTATTGCTTGTGGGACTTGTATAAATATTTGTCCTGTTAATGCTATATCTTGGGGAAAAGATGGGAAAGCTGAAATTAATTATGAAAAATGTATTAAATGTCATTCTTGTGAAAGTATGTGTCCAGTTAATGCAATAGAAATTAAAGAATAAATAGGGGAATTATGTTGAATAAAAAAGCGATAATATATATAAATAATAATGAAATTACTTTAACATTATTGGAGACAAAAAATAATTTATATTATAACATTATTGATGTTTTTTCTGATAATGTTCTCTTAATAAATGATATAGAAGAACATGGGATTATAAGGCCTGTACTTATCAAGCAATTAATGAAAATATTAAAAATGTATAGACGCATATGTGATAATGCTTCTATTACTGATGTTTTTATGATTTCAAAAAGTTCACTAAATAATGCAAAAAACATTAAAAGCATAACTGAAGAAATTTATAATACTTGTGGATTTTCATTAAATATATTATCTCAAGAAGATGAATTAAAAAACACTTTTATTGGAGCTGTTAATTCAAGCAGCGTTCAAAAGGGTTATTATTTTTATGTTGGAGAAACTTCATGTTACTTTATTCAATATAACAGAAGAAATATTCTTAATTATAACATTATACCTTTTGGAATTAATAATGCTTTAAAAATTTTGGAAGAAAATGAAAGCATTGAATCAAAGATTGCTGAAATTAGAGAAGTTTTTACATCATATTTTAACGATATTAATTTTATAGATTTAATTGATGAAGAAACTGAAGTTTTAACAAGTGGTCAAACAATGTTGGCTTTAGGGAAAATTGCCCGTCTTGTAACTAAATATCCATTAAATTTAGAAAATAATTATGTTTTAACATCAGATGCTTTTAATAAAGTTTTTTCTTTGATAGAAAATGTTGGCGTTGATAAAACAAAAAAAATAAAGGGGATTAGCTCTGAAAGTGTTGATAAAATATTTGCTGGAACAATATTAGCTAAAATGTTTATTGAAAATTTAAAAATAAATCACGTTACTATAAGTTCTGAAACTATGCTGGAAGGATATATTAGTACAACTGTTGTTCCTGAAATTTGCAATAAACCTTTAAGTGAAATGTTTGTATACAGTTTGGAAAATATAAATGCATTTTTCTCAAATATTAACTCAAATAACTCAAAAGTTTATGAGCTTAGTATAAATGTTTTCAAACAATTAAAAGTTATTCATAAATTACCAAGAAATTATATAAAACCATTGAGAATAGCAGGATATTTATATGATTGTGGAAAAAGAATAAATTACGATAACTTTATAAGAAATTGTTTCGATGTTGTACTAAATTCAAAAATTTACGGAGTTTCTCAAAAAGATATTTTATTAGCATCTTTTTCTTGTATATTGCAAGATTTAGATAACTTTAATTTATCAGATTGGATAAAATATTCATCAATTGTTTCGGAAGAAGACGCTGATGCTGTCAAAAAAGTTGGTGTTTTGATTAAGTTAGCTTCTGCGTTAGATGCAAGTAAAAGTGGAGCAGTTGATGATTTGTCATGTGATATTTTAGGGGATTCAATTATTGTTAAAACTATTGTTAATAAAGATGCAGATTTTGAAATAAAAGAAGCAATGAAAGTTAATAAAAGCTTCAAAAAAGTTTTTACAAAATTTATTGAGGTAATTTAATGAAAAAAACAATTAGTTTGCTAATATTAATAGTATGTTGTATTTTTACTTTTTCATCTTGCACAAATCCTTACACATTCATAGATAATGATAACAAAATTATTTATGATGCATCTAAGTATACAGAAAACGAAGAAATAGATATAACAGAGAATTTAACAGCAAGTCAGATTGCTGAAAAATATATAAATATATCTTTTACAATTTGTATTAATCGAGTTGTTGAAACAATTAGATCTGGAAATACAAATGTTAGTGAAACATTAACAAGTTATGGAAGTGGATTTATTGTTCATTCAGGTGGTTTTATTTTAACTAATTACCATGTTATAAGCGATGTTTTGACAGATGTTGTAACAGAAACAACAATGACAACAATTACAAAAACATATTATAAATGTTATGTAAGTCAAGACGGAGGAAAGACAACTTATCCTGCAAAAATTTTATGGAGCAATAATAAAGTTGATATGGCAATAATAGTTTGTGAGCAATTTGCTGATTTACCAGCAGCAAAGTTAAAAGATAGAAGCGTATATTGTTCTGAAGTAGATAAAATATCATTATTAGAACCTGTTATTACTGTTGGAAATCAAAAGTCATATCATGCTTCAGCAACAACAGGAACTATATCTTCCACAATTTTAAGAGAAGCAATTTCAGATGGAAATTTATATGAGCATTTAATCCAGCACGATGCAGCTATTAATCATGGGAATAGTGGTGGCGCATTAATAGATATGGATGGTTATGTTATCGGATTAAATACATTAGGAGATGATGATGCAAATTCTTTGTTTTTTGCAGTTTCAATTTATCCTGCAATTATTATGATTGATATTGTTGTTGAAAATTATTTAACAAATGGAGAAACGACAAGTGAAGCAATGCTCGGAGTATCAGGTATAGACAGTGCGATTGATTCTGTTTCAACAAATCCTATTGGATTTAATGAAGAAGGATTTTATGTTGTTTCTGTTAATGAAGAATGTTTAATAAATGGTTTACAAGCAGGCGATATTATAATAGGTGTTGAATTAGAAACATTAGATGGAACAGAAGAATATGAAATTTGGGATTCAAACACGTTCTTATATGCCAGAATGAAATTATTGTATGCACAAAATGCTGTTTATAAAATAAATAGAGGAGGAAAAATTGTTGAATTAACAATTAATTTCTAAAAATGAAAATTGATTTAATTATTGATTTATTTGATGGGAATACGATTATTTATAAAAATAAAGAAGGAATTGTTTTAAAAGAGCCAAATTTAATATGTATAAGTAAAGTTGATGATCAATATTATTTAAATAGTGTTGGATCTGATATAAATTATGAAAAAATTAATTCTAGTAATAGTCATATATTCAATCCAATATTAGGTGGTGATGTAAAAAATTTGGAGTATTCAACAATAATGTTAAAGACTTTTTTAGGGAAAGTAAAGAATAAAAGATTAACATTAAAGCCAAATGCATTATTTATTACTAATTGTGGAAATTCAAAACAATTTTTAGCTAATTTAAAAAAACTTGCAAAAAAAAGTGGGATAAAAAAATATAAATGTATACCAAGAGTTGTATTTTTTGAAAAATACATCAATGAAAAGATAAAGTTGAAAAAAAATTTATTAATAGTTTATTTAGGAGAAGAAACAACAGACATTGCTTGCGTAAAAGATAATTTTGTAATAAAAGGTGGACATCTTAATGTTGGAACAAACTTGATGGATACAGATATTCAAAATTATATAAAAAAGAAGCATAAAATTAATATAAATATTGATAAAGTAAAAGATATTAGAAAAAAGTTAATAACTTTTATAGACGGAGACGAAAGAAAAGCAAAAATAGAAATTTTTGACAAAAATAATAGAGAGAATAAAAATATAGAAATTTCAAGTATGGAAATATATTTTGTTATACAAAATTATTTAAATACCATATTACCAGCTATTCAAACGACCATTAATATGTGCGAACCAGAAATGGTTAATGAAATTGTTGAAAATGGAATATATGTTTTTGGGGAAATAACAAGTTTAAAAGGATTTTCAAATCATTTAAATAAAATTTTAAAAATGAAAATTAATGTTTTTGAGGACAGCGAAATTATTCCTATTTTAGCAGCAGGAAAAATTATAGAAAATAAGAACTTAAAAACAATTATTGATATTTATAATTAATTATTTAATAATAATGATTTCAATTCGTTTCTTCTTTCATAAGCAGTGGCAATAGCATTTTGATGCGCCTCATCAACTCTTTTTGTGCCATGGGTCATACTATTAAGAAAATGTATGCAGGTATGACCATCCATATTATTTCCTTCAATTAGTGTATAGCCATGAGGCATTCCGTTAATAGAACCAGCAATATAAGTTCCATTTATTTCAACCCAAACAGGTCTTCTTGTCCAACTCCACTCACCGTTGTAAAGACTTTTCATTATAGCCGTATTTTCGGCATCAATTGGTTGAACATCGGCATGGTTATATCCTCCAACACGTTTGACATAATAAGATTTTTTTGTATTTACATCAATAACCTTAGCAGTTAGAGTATATTTTGTGAAAAAATTATTAACAACATCAAACCAATCTAAATTAACTACATTCCCTATTGAGTTTATAACTTCATTATAATCTTGAACATCTTTGTAGGGATTGTTTTCAATTTCATATGCATCATTATATAACTTTTTTTCTTCTTCGCTTAAACTATCGTATCCTACGTTATAAAATGGAACAGGAATAATACAAACAAAAAGCCCTGCAAATATAAAAACTAAAACGACATAATAAATTATTTTTGAACTCATAACAATAGTGTGTATTTATTTTCAAAAATTATTTAAGTATATAGTTAAAAATTTATTAATAAATTATATTGTGAAAAAGTTTTACGAAATTTTTAAATATTCAATGTTAATTGTTGGAACAATTGTTGGTGTTGGACTAGCATCAGGACAGGAAATTGTTGTTTTTTTTGCACAATATGGTTTTATTAGTTTAGTATTTTTAATACCTATTTTTATATTATTTTATTTTGGAATAAAAACTTTTTTAAACTTTGGAAAATATAAATATAATTTGGATTTTATTAGAAAAAGTAAAATTTTTTTAATATTTAATATAATATCATTAATAATATTTTCAATTATTGGCTCATCAATGATTGCTGGAATAAACAATTTATTAAACCAAAGTTTGTTTGGTGTGAATTTCCCTATATGGAGTGTATTAATAGTAACTTTCTCAAGCTTAATGGTTTTTCTTGGTATTAAATCTTTATCTAACTTTAATTTTATAATAGTCCCTTGTATATTATTAGGAATTATATATATTTGCTTAAAGGGTTTTACTATTTCAACATTATCGCCACCAGCTTTTTCAACTGATTTTAACAATTTAATAATGCTTTTTTTTAGCACTATAAGTTATGTTTGTTGTAATTTAGCAACATCAAACAAAGTTTTATTTGACACAGGATTTAAAATTAATAAAAAATATATAAAATTGACAGCATTGGTTTCTTCATTTATATTAATTATTTTAATTTTTTTAATTATAATATCAATATTAGCCAATGATCGTATGATAATTTATATTGATATGCCACTAGTATATCTATCTTTTTTAATAAGTTATCCAGTTGGAATTATGTTTTCATTGATTATTTTGTTTAGTATAATAACAACACTCATATCAACGCAATATTCTTTTGTGCAAGTTTATAACAGAATAAAAAACAAAGAAAATAATAGAAAGACAAAAATTCTTCCTATTATTTTATCTATCTTAATTTTTTACTCAATAAGTTTGCTTGGTTTTGATAAAATTATTAAGTATACTTATCCTTTAATAGGAGGATTAGGATTAATCATGATGTACTATCAAAATTTATCTTTTAAATCTGGCTTCAATTCTGCTAACAATAAAGTACATTCCGCCAGCAAGCAAACAGAGAATAACCGTGCTAGTCATAACTAAATCTAATTTAAACACAGTTCCACCGTAAACTATTAAATAACCTAGACCTGCTTTACTAACTAAATATTCGCCCATAATAGTTCCAACCCAACTCATGCCAACATTTATTTTTAAAACTGAAATAAAATCAGGCATTGAATGTGGAACTATTAATTTGAAAAATATTTGATATTTTTTTGCATTCATAGATTTCATTAAAAGAATTTTATCTTTATCGCAAGATAAAAACGATCCCAAAATGCTCAAAGTTGTTATTATAACGCAAATTAATATACACATTACAATAATAGCGCTAGTTCCAGCTCCAAACCAAATAATGATAAGGGGCCCTAAAGCTATTTTTGGTAAGCTATTTAAGACAACAATATAAGGATCAAATATTTTTCTAAGTTTTTCATTCCACCATAAAATTACAGCAATTAAATATCCAATAAAAGTTGCTAATAAAAATCCGACTATAGTTTCATAAAGAGTTGTTCCGATATGCAAAAATAATTCTCCAGATTCATATAAACTAACAACTGTGTTAATCATTCTGGAAGGCGAACTTATAAAGAAAGCATCTAAAACATTATACATAGTTAGTAATTCCCAAAGCACAAAAATTGAAATTAAAATAAAAACTTGAATTAATCTTATAGTCCATTTTTCTACAGTAATTTTTTTTACATATATTTTATGTTCTTTGGAATAATTTAAATTTTTATTTTTTTTCTTAAAAAATTTAGTAAATAGATTTTGAATTTTATTTTTCATTTATCATCTCCAATTGTATTTAAAGGATTTTCGTTATTATATTGAATAAGATCCTTCCAAATTTCATCAAATAAAATTCTTGCTTTTTCACTTTCTCGTCTTTTTATTGGAGGGCCTAAATGTTGTAAATCAACACTTATAATTTTTTTTACATAACCTGGTCTATTAGAAAGAATAATAATTCGATCTGCCATACTGACAGCTTCGGCAATATCGTGAGTAACTAAAATAGCTGTTTTCTGTTCATTTTTTATTATTTCTGAAACACTGTCACAAACACTAAGTCTTGTTTGAAAATCTAAGGCAGAAAAAGGCTCGTCAAGTAATAATAATTTAGGATTTAAAGCCAGTGTTCTAATTAAGGCAACTCTTTGTCTCATTCCACCTGAAAGTTGAGTTGGTTTTTTGTTTTTAAAAGATTCAAGACCATATTTATTTAATAAATTATTTAACTTAGATATAATTTCTTTATCATTTTTTTTACCTTGAATCTCTAATCCAATAATTACATTTTTCCAAATTGTTCTCCAATCGAAGAGATGATCTCTTTGAAACATATAACCAATTTCAGTATTTAGTTCTTTATTTTTTTTATTTATTTTTTTTGAATCATTTATATTTTTTCCATCAAAAATGATTTTTCCAGAACTAGGCTTAAGTATTCCAGAAATTAAGCTTAATAATGTTGTTTTGCCACATCCACTCGGACCAACGATAGCTATAAACTCTTTTTCATAAACTGAAAAATTAACATCTTTTAAAGCAAGTATTTCGTCATCTTTAGTATGATAAGTTAAACACACATTTTCAAATTTCAATATTTCTTTTCTTTGGTCTTTCATATATCACTCTCATTTTAGCAATTTAATTGCTATTTCATTGTATAAAAAAACAGGAAAAATAGTTCGTAACAAATTTTTTAAAAATTTCATAACATATGATAATAGAGGTTGCAGATGAAAATATTTTGTTTTAAGGTTCCAAAATTTATTTCAATATTTTTAAAGCCGTTTGTTAAAAATAAAACAAATGAAAAAGATAAAGAATAAGTTTTAAATTACATATTTTTGTCAATCATTTTATATGATTAATTTAATTGTGATTTTTACATTAATAACTTTGTTTATTTTCGTTTTTGTAAAAAAAATAATAAACGATATAATTTTTTTTTATAAGAAAAATAAAAAGGTTTGTTGTGAAATAAAAAAAGAAAAAAAAACATTTATAATAAAAAAAGTTAAAATATTATATTTGAAAAAAAATAAAAAAAATATTCAAAGTAAGTCTTTTTATTTCAAAAATTTATATAACAAACAATATTATAAAATTTCTTTAAAGAAAAAATTATTAATAGATAAATTATATCGTAAATTAGATGCAAATGTTGTCCAATTTAATCTTTATCCAAATTTTAAAATATTAGAGAATGCTGGTTTATTTAACAATAAGAGAATTTTAATATTTAATTATGAAAAAATAAAAAAAGATTTAGATAAATATATTTTTGCAATAGAAGAAATTAAAAAATATATTGATTTTGAACCAATTCTTATTTTAGAAGATCAAAAAAACAAGCAAATTAGTAATTTTAAAAATATTTATATTCAAGATATTAATTTAAATTTATATCAAGAATTAAACAAATTAAATTATAATTATAACAGTGCCTATAACGAAAAAATAGATTTAATAGAGGAAGATTATTACACTAATTTAAAAGATGTGAGCTGTAGAAGGTTTATCACAGAAAATATTCAAATTAATTTAAATAATTGTATTTCATATTGTTTTAATTCAAAAAAAACTGGATTTATTTATATTTATATAAAATTAAAATCACATTTTTATAATATTGAAAGAAATAAAAAATATTTAAAAATATTATTTTCTGATAATAAAACATTAAATTATTACACGAATTCGGAAATTAAAAATGTATTTCCTATTAATAATAAAGGAATCCCGTTTATAAAAATTGTTTTAAAATGTAATGCAAACACAAATACATTTTTTATGACTAAAAATGATTTTGAAAATTACAAAAATTATTTAATAAAAGAAAAAATTAATATTTCGCAGTTATTTGATAAAAAAATTTATATAAAAAATGATTATTTTAACAATTTTTTTAATAATAAGTTACCAAAATCAATTTTGCAGGAAATTTACAGATATAATTTTTTAAAACAAGAAAAAATAATATTTAATAAAATAAAACTATCTGAAATCTTAACCTCAGATTATAAAATTTTTGCAAAGATTAAATCTTATCAGGATTTATATTCTTATTTAGTTGAAAATTTATTTGGAATTGTGTTTAAAAAAAATATAATAAGTTTTTCTCCTAAAATAAGTATTAATTATAAATTGATATTATATTATAAAAATAGTAAAAAAAATTTTTATATTAAAAAACAAGAGGAAAAGCTAACAAATTTTAGTGGAATGCAATTATTAAATGTGACAACGATAAATTTAGATATACTTGAAAAAAATGCTTTGATAAGTTATTAATTTTTATTTTTGTATGATATAATAAAAATATGATAGAAAATAAAAGAGTGCCACTAGCAGAAAGGTTGAGACCTAAAACATTTGAAGATTTTGTTGGACAAGAACATATAACAAAAAAAGGTTCATTTTTGAGAAGAGCAATTGAAACAGGAATGTTAAGTAGTGTTATTTTTTTTGGACCTCCAGGAACTGGAAAAACTACTTTGGCAAATATTATAGCAAATCAAGGGAATGGTGTTTTTAAAAAATTAAATGCAGTTTCAAGTGGTGTCGGTGATGTAAAAAAAATAATAGAAGATGCAAGAAATGAAAGAAATTTGTTTTCCAAACAAACATATTTGTTATTAGATGAATGTCACAGATGGAGTAAAGCCCAAAGTGATAGTATTTTGCCAGCAATTGAAGATGGAACATTAATATTAATTGGAACAACAACCGAAAATCCATATTTTAGTTTAACTCCAGCTATATTATCTAGATGTATGATTTTTGAATTTAAGTCATTAGATAAAGAGCAAATAATAAAAGCTTTAAAAAGAGCATTGGTTTGCAATGAAGGCTTGGGACAATATAATATCAACATAAAAGATGAAGCATTAAATTATTTTGCTGAAATATCTGGTGGAGATTTAAGAAGTGCGTTAAATGGGTTAGAAATGGCATTTTTAACTACAAATCCAGATAAATTAGGTATAGTTAATATTACTAAAGAAATTGCCGAAGATTGTATACAGAAAAAAACATTATGGCTTGATGAGAGTAAATTTTATGATAATTTAAGTGCTTTTTGTAAAAGTATAAGAGGAAGTGATCCTGATGCTGCTTTATTTTATTGCCAAAGATTAATAAAAGCTGGATGTGATCCCTTGATAATAGCAAGAAGATTAATAGCTCATTGTTCTGAAGATATAGGAATGGCAGATAGTAATGCGCTGCTTCTTGCTAACTGTGCTTTATATTCTTTAAAAAATATTGGGTTGCCAGAAGGTATGTTACCTTTATCACATGCAATAATATATGCTTGCACAGCAGAAAAATCAAATTCAGTATATCTAGCGATGAGTAAAGCTGAAAAAGCTGTTGACCATTTTTCGCAAGCCCAAGTTCCTTATCATTTAAGAAATAACAAATCTTTAAATGATACAAAAAAAATTGAGTATAAATATCCACATGACTTTGGTGGATTTGTTAAACAGCAATATTTACCTGATGAAATAAAAGATCAAAGATTTTATATACCGTCAAAAAATGGTAAAGAAAAAAATATAATCGTTAAAAAATAGTTACGATTATATTTTTGGTTGGAATCCTTCAAAAATTATGTTATCACAATGTTTAACAATTTTCATATATTCTTCTTGTGATCTTATTGTCCATGCAAGCAATGGTAAAGTTTTATATTTTCTAACAAAACGATTTGGTAAATTTTGAGCGTTATAAGCTATAAAATTTGGGTTTGAGACTTTATTTAATATCATTCTCTTTAAAATTAATTTTTTTAAAAAAGCAAGTTTTTCAGATTTAAAGAATGAAGATAGTTGACCTCTTATTATATTTGGATGATTGTCCTTAAACCATTTTAAAACATATGGATTGAAAGACATAATTGCAAAATCGCCTTTATAATTTTTTAACAATTCAACTAATTTAGTTTCTAGTTTTCCAGGCTTTGAATTGTTTTTTATCTCAATAATTATAGGAGTTTGCCCTTTTATTACATTTAATACTTCTTCAAAAGTAGGAATCGTTTCTTTTGTATTATTTAAATAGCAATGTTTTAAGTCGGCTTTGGTTAAATATCTAACATAACCATCTTGTCCAGTCATTCTAGATAGAGAAGCATCATGAAAAACAATAATTGTTCCATCTGAAATTTCTTGAACATCAAGTTCTATTACATAACCATTTTCAATTGCTTTTTTAAAAGCTGTTATTGAGTTTTCAGGGGACTCGCTATCATGAAATCCTCTATGTGCAATATATTTTTCAACTAACCATGTTTTAAATAAATCCATTTTAATCCTCACAATATTATATATTCTATCATAAATATTTTATTTACAAAAACAATTTTTAATCTTAAAAAAACTTGCTCATTAAAAATAATTATTTTATAATAATAATTATGGATTCAAGAATAAATAAAATACGCAACTTTTCTATAGTTGCTCATATTGATCATGGTAAGAGTACTCTTGCAGATAGACTTTTGGAAGAAACTCAAACAGTGCCTAAGCGCGAAATGGAAAATCAACTATTAGATAGTATGGAACTTGAAAGAGAAAGAGGAATAACAATAAAATTAACACCAACAAGAATGAAGTACATAAAAAATGGAGAACAATATATATTAAATTTAATTGACACTCCTGGGCATGTAGATTTTACTTATGAAGTTTCTAGATCTCTTGCAGCGTGTGAAGGAGCAATTTTAATAGTTGATGCAGCACAGGGAGTTGAGGCGCAAACTTTAGCTAACTGTTATTTGGCATTAGACAATAATTTGGAAATTTTACCAGTAATAAATAAAATTGATTTGCCAAGTGCTGACATTGAAAAAACTAGAAAAGAAATAGAAGATGTCATAGGATTAGACGCAAGTGATGCTCCAGCAATTTCAGCCAAGGAAGGAATAAATATATCTGATGTTTTAGATATGATTGTCGAAAAAGTTCCAGCACCAAAAGGTGATGAAAAGGCGCCCTTAAAAGCATTAATTTTTGATAGTTTTTATGATAATTTTAAAGGTGCAATATGTTTAGTAAGAATATTTGATGGTAAAGTATCGGTTGGAAGTAAAATCCAAATGATGGAAACAAAAAAAGTTTTTGAAGTAACAGAAGTTGGATTTTTTAATCCTAGAATGCAACAAACAGATGTTTTATTATCCGGTGATGTTGGATATATATGTGCGAGCATAAAAAATGTTTCTGAAACGAAAGTCGGAGATACAATAACTGATTTTGAAAATCCAACGAAATTGCCTCTCCCGGGGTACAAAGCAGTTCAACCAGTTGTTTTTAGTGGAATATTTTTGGTTGATGGCTCAAGATATGCTGATTTAAAAGATGCCCTTGAAAAATTAAAACTAAATGATGCATCTTTAGTTTTTACAGCAGAGAATTCAACGGCTTTAGGTTTTGGCTTTAGATGTGGATTTTTGGGACTTTTACATATGGAAATAATAACAGAAAGACTAGAAAGAGAATTTAATTTAGATTTAATAACAACAGCACCAGGGGTTGCTTATAATGTTTTTAAAAACAATGGTGAAGTTATTTCTATTTCTAATCCTTCACTTTTACCAAAACCAACTGAAATATTAAAAATTGAAGAACCTGTTGTCAAAACTCATATTTTGACACCACCTGAATATGTTGGAGCAATAATGGAATTATGTCAAGATAAAAGAGGTGTTTATCTTGATTTGCAATATATGGATAAGAATCGAGTTAGATTAGATTACAAATTGCCATTAAATGAGATGATTTATGATTTTTTTGACAGTCTAAAATCAAGAACAAGAGGTTATGCAAGTTTAGATTATGAATTTATAGGATTTGAAGAGAGTGATCTAGTCAAATTAGATATAATGTTAAATGGTGAAGTATGTGATGCATTAAGTTTGATAGTTCATAGAGATAAAGCATATTCAAAAGGTAGAGCTATAGCAGAAAAATTAAAAAATATAATCCCAAGACAATTATTTGAAATTCCGATTCAAGCATCAATAGGGAATAAGGTGATTGCAAGAGAAACTGTTAAAGCTATGAGAAAAGATGTTTTAGCTAAATGTTATGGAGGAGATATTTCAAGAAAAAGAAAACTTTTGGAAAAACAAAAAGCAGGAAAGAAAAAAATGAGGCAAATTGGTTCTGTTGAACTTCCAAGTGAAGCTTTTATGAGTATTTTAAAATTAGATGAAAATTAATAATGATAATAAACAAATTTCTATATATATTCACATTCCATTTTGTGATAGTAAATGTTACTATTGCAATTTTTGTTCAATAGTTTCTAATAATATAACTAAAAATTCTTATTTTAAAGCATTAAAAAATGAAATATTATACAGAAGTAAACCATATAAAAATTTTGAATTAAAAACGCTTTATTTTGGAGGTGGAACGCCTTCATGTGTAGATGTTAAATATATAAAAAATGTAATGTTTTTATTAAAAAAAATATATAAATTTTCATCAGATATTGAAATAACTGTTGAGTGTAACCCAAATTCTATAAATCAACAAAAGTTAGAAGCATATAAAAAAATAGGTATTAATAGAATTAGTTTAGGGGTGCAATCTTTTAATAAAAAATCTTTATTAAAAGTCGGGAGAATATCTTCTTTAGAAGAAGCAAAAAAATATAAGAAACAAGTTTTAAATTGTTTAAAAGCTATAAAAAAAATTGGAATAAGAAATATTTCCGTTGATTTTATAATAGGATTACCATATCAAAGTCTTTGGGATATTAAAAAAATCATAAACAAATGTTATAAATATGTTGACCATTTTTCATGTTACATGTTGCAAATTGAAGAAAATACAAAAGCTAGTAAGATTATGAAAGAAAATGAAAAAAAACAAATAAAGTTATATAAATTTAGTATTAAATATTTACGAAGAAAAAAATTTTTTCAATATGAAATATCAAATTTTTCAAAAAATGGATATGAGTCAAAGCATAATTTAGTATATTGGGAGAGAGAACAGGAATATATAGGATTTGGAGTTTCAGCTCACTCATTTTTAAACAACACAAGAAAAGCAAATATTGAAAATATTCAGAAATATATAAATTTTTGGAACTGTTTTATTAAGCAGGATATTAATAATATTATAAACGAAGAAAAAATAAGTTTACAAGAAGAAATTGAAGAAATCATTATGTTATCATTAAGATTGAAAAAAGGTTTAAATCTTGTAAAATTCAAAGAAAAGTATTATGATTTAATTGAAACAAACAAAAATTTAATCGATAAATATTTAAAATTAAATTTAATAAAAATTGAAAAAAATAATTTAAGTTTAACAGAAAAAGGAATATTAATTGCAAATAAAATAATAACAGATTTTTTTTAAAGTAACAAAATTTAGAATTTTGAATAAATAATATTATGATAAAAATTTCAAAAAATTGTGAAATAGATAAAAATGCTAAACTGGTTGGCGATGTTTTAATTGAAGATAATGTTAAAATTGTTGGGGAATGTTATATAGAAAACTCTATTATAAGAAAAAATACTAAAATTTTATCAAGTTATATTATAAATAGTCAAATTGGACAAGATGTTAATATAGGTCCATATGCTCATATCAGAAATAACAGTATTATAGGGAATAATTGCAGAATTGGAAATTTTGTTGAAATTAAAAATTCAAAAATTAATGATGATACAAAATGTGCCCATTTAGCGTATGTTGGAGATGCAATAATTGGAGAAAGAGTTAATATAGGTTGTGGCGTTGTGTTTGCAAATTACAATGGGAAGATTAAACAGGAAAGTAAAATTGGGAATGATGTTTTTATAGGCTGTAATTGTAATATTGTTGCTCCTTGTGTTATTGAAGATGGTTGTTTTATTGCAGCTGGTACAACAGTAACAAAAAATCTTCCAAGCAATTCTTTTTGCATTGGAAGAGTTAGAGAGGAATTTAAAAAAAAATCATAAATAAGTTTTAAATTTTTCAATATTTTCTTCTTGTAAATTTAATAATTTTTTTGATAAATTTAAAATTTCTTCATCAGCTTGCGAATGCTCAGCTTGATCTTTTATACAAGTAAGGGTTCCCATGAAAGTTCCAAGTAACAACATTTCTGCAATATGAGTTGTTGATTTATCTGTTAAAGTTGACATTTTAATTGAACTCCATAATCTTATTTTTTCAAACATATTGTTATCTTTAATATTTATTCCTTCGGCTTTAGCAATAATTTCACATTCTTCAGATATAATATTGTATTCGGCTTCTTGTCTTGAAATTTCTGATGCTAGTGCATCGCATTTAACGCTTGACATAATATTATCTAGAGACTGAAGAGCAGTTTGAACATTTTGATAAATTGATGTTAATAACAATTCATTTGAAGATTGAGTTTCTATTTTAACATTTTTTTCATTTTCATTATTTTCCATTTTTTTCACCTCAAAAATATTATTTGTAATTAAGGTTAATATATTCAACAATATTTATAAATAAAGAATAAATAATAAATTGTTACACAATATACATTTATGAGAACGTCAACAAAAATTTGGTTAATTATTGCAATTATAACTAATATAGGATTGCTTTTTTTCTTCGGAGATGTTTTAAATTCAATAAAGTACAACTCAGGGGGATTAAGGTTTGAATTAACTTGGGGAACCTATGTTGGAATTATACTTTTTATTTTAGCTAATATTTCAGGATTTATAGTTTTTGTTAGATTTATAAGAAAACAACCCTTAAACAGACAAATATTTTTTTCAACTATACCCCCAACAGTAACTTTTGTATTTTTAATTTTATTTTTTTTCACCATACATATTAGAGAGCAAACGCAAATTGTAACTGCAATAAGAGATGGCTTGGGAATTTATGATGCAACTTCTAGATATATTTGGATGGGTGTGGTTGTGTTAGCTTATGCGTTATTTTTATATTTCACTTATACAAATTTGTCCAAGCCAGTAAAAAAGATTGAAAAAGCTGTTGAATTGTTAAGGAATGGGAAAACTAAGGATTCTATAAAAGTTGGGAATAGCACACAATTTATAACTATTGAAAACGATTTAAATCAAATTAATGAAAACTATAAACAACAAGAAAAAGTACTTAATGCATTGATGCCAGAAAAAAATAAAATAGTAATAGAAGAAAATAAAATTGTTGATGAAATAAAAGTAAAATCATCAAAAAATAAAAAGAAAAAATCGAAAAAAAATTCTAATGTATAATACATACAGCTTGTGCAATAGTTTTCGAATGACTAATAGAAATATCAATATTTTTATAATTTTGGTTTTTAAAATGTTTTAAGGAGTTTCCAGTCAAAGTTATATAAGGCTTTCCATTTTTATGATGAGATATAATAATATCATGTGGTTTAAAAATTTTCATATCTAATGCTTTAAAAACTGCTTCTTTACAACAAAAAAATCCAGCAATTCGTTCTTTTGATTTATTAAAATTATTTATATATTCAATTTCTTGCTTATTTAAAAATTTTTCCAAAAATTTTTCATCTGTTTTAATTCTATTTATTTCTAATACATCAGTCCCAATTTTCATCTATTTCTCCAATATTATATAAATTATTTATTATAGGATTAATTTCGTCATATGTGAATCCTTTGCTGAACAAATGTTGAATAAGTTTTTTTATTGTTTTTAAATCTTTTTGTTTATTGTTTAAGTATTTCTGAGCAATAAACAAAATATCTTCTTTATTATTTTTATAATCATTAAATAATTCATTAATAATTTCTTGATTAATTCCTTTTGTTTTCAATTCATATTCTAATAATCTTTTTCCTTTTTTCTTTGAATAAGATTTAATATAAATTTTAGCAAACTCTTTATCATTAAGATAATTATATTCGTTTAACTTTTTTATGCAGTATTCAACTGTTTTATTAGTATAACCCTTTGAAAACAAAAAATCTTCAACTTGTTTTGTTGTTTTTATATTTTTCAAATATGACAAAGATTTATTAAAGGCAGTTATTTTTTCATCTTCAGCTTGAATATTAATCAAATCTTCACTGTTAATAAAATTCCCAACTTTAATTTTATTTTTTAAAATAGTTTCGGCTTGAAGTTTACAAAAAAAACATCCATCTAAAAATATTGAATAGGATTCCTTCCCAGATTTAACTATATTTGTTATTTCTCTCATTGTATTATTATAATATCACAATTTAATTTGACAAAAAAATTATTTTAGTTTATTTTAAAAATTAGGAGTTTGAATGAAAGAAGTTAAAATTAGTAGGGAAAATCTATTTGAACATTTGAAAGAAAGAGGATTTGTTTATCAAATGACAAATGAGGAAAAAATTAGACAATTGTGTAACGGGGATCCTATAACGGTTTACAGTGGATATGATCCAACTGCTGATAGTTTACATATTGGACATTTTTTTTCGTTATTAATGCTTAAAAAATTTCAACAAGCTGGCCATAAGGTTATTGTTCTTTTAGGTGGAGCTACAGCTATGATAGGAGATCCTAGTGGTAGAAATGATATGCGAGCAATGATAGATGGAGATTTTGTTCAAAAAAATTACCAAAAATTAAAAGAGATGATTGGAAAGGCTGTTGAGCTTGATGGAAATAATCCAGCTATTATTGTTAATAATGCAGAATGGATAAGAGGATATGATTATGTTGATTTCATGAGAAATATTGGGCAACATTTTAATGTTAATCATATGTTAGCTTCGGAGGCATGTTCAAGTAGACTTAAGGCAGGTGGATTAACATTTTTAGAAATGGGATATATGTTAATTCAAGCATATGATTTTGTATATTTAAACAGACATTATAATTGTAAATTGCAAATAGGTGGAAGTGATCAATGGGGGAATATAGTTGCTGGAGCAGAACTTGGAAGAAAACTTAATTTTATTGAAAATAAAGATCCTGAAGATTTTCAAGCTTTAACGAGTCCTTTATTGACAGATGCAAACAACAAAAAAATGGGGAAAACAGCAAAAGGAGCTCTTTGGATATCAAAAGATAAAACATCGCCATATGAATTTTATCAATATTTTATAAATGTTGATGATAGAGATGTTGTGAAATTATTAAAACTTTTCACAAATTATGAAATATCAGAAATAGAAGAACTTGCAAAAAAAGATATAAGAGAAGCAAAAAAACTTATGGCTTATGAAATAACAAAATTAATACATGGTGAAGTAGATGCTAAAGATGCAATGAAAATTTCAGAAGCGTTTTTTGGTGATGGAGGCAATATTGAAGATGCTCCTTCATTTAATTTGACAAAAGAAGATATTGAAAAAGGTGTAAGAGTTTTGGAAATTGCTTTAAAAAGTGGATTAATAAATAGTTTTTCTGATGGTAGGAGATTGGTTAACCAAGGTGGAATAATTATGAATAATAATCTTATAAAAGATCCAAATCAAATTTTAAAAAATGAAGACTTTAATGACGGCTATGCTTTGTTAAAAAAAGGTAAAAAAAACATAGTTAAAATAATATTAAATAATTAATTTTATTTATTTTTAGTATTATAAAAGATTTAGGAAAATTAATTATATAAAATAGATTATGGTGGAAATAGTAATAAAAAAATCAAAATTCATCGGAGAAAAATTTAGTGTTAAAAGTTTAGATGAAATAAATAAAATATTATTAAATATAAAAATTAGGCATAAAAAGGCAACACATATTTGTTTTGCATATAAATTTTTTGATAACAACAATTATGAAAAAGCTTTTGACGATGGGGAACCAAGTGGGACTGCAGGTAAGCCAATTTTGAATGTAATAAATAAAAAGGGAGAAAATAACACTTTAATAGTTGTTGTAAGATATTTTGGAGGAATTAAATTAGGTGCAGGTGGATTGATTAGGGCATATTCAAAAGTTGCAAGTTTGCTTTATTCATAAATTTATTAACTAAACATACCATTTTGATTTTTGTGTTTTAGTTTGTGATGAATTGGTATTAATAAATTCTATTAAATTAGATTTTTCACTTGAAATTTCTTGATTTGTAGCGTAATTTTTTATTTTTGAAATTATGTAAAATTTAGTTTTATTTGATGTTTTAGGAATCGTAAATGTTATTTTACCATCTTGTCCACCAAATGTTTTTATTAAAACATCGTTTGGTTCATCAACTCTATACAATTCATACGTTAAAAAATTTTCAGCTTCAAATTCTAATATATAATTTGAATTTTCAACTTTTCCAGATAATTGAGCAGGATTTAATTTTAAAAAATTAGTTGATTTTTCTTTTGGCAAATTAAATCTCGAGAAAATTTCTTCAACAATATATCTTTTTGGTATGTAATCATTTGCTTTTAATATGATATTATTTTTTTCTAATTCGATAGAGTCAATTTCAACTTTTTGTACGCTTGAAGGCATATCAAAATCTTTAGGAGTGTTTGTTTTGTAAATTTTATTAAAGTATGTTTTAATAATGGCAGTTGGTTGATTACCTCCAGTTAAATTTCCAATATTATTATTTTTTAAATCTCCAATCCATATTCCAACTGTATCATTTTGTGTTAAAGCTATGCTATAAGCATCAGAATTATTAATATTATTTCCAACGGTTCCAGTTTTGGCTGCTACCATATAAGGTAGAGAGCTTAATTTTTTCGCAGTTCCTTCCTTTGCGCAAGTTTGCAGTGTTGATAAAGTTAAAAAATTTGAGTCTTCTCTTAAAACTTGGTCTTCAATGTTTAATGGAGTATATAAAACTTTGCCATTTTTGTCTGTTATTTTTGTTATAAAAGAAGCTGGAATAAAGTTTCCGTTATTTGCAAAAATTGTGTAAGCACCAGTTAAAGTTTTTAAGTCTGTACCAAAAGTCATACCTCCAAGAGCAAGTGCATATCCATTATCATTTTCATCAAATTTAATACCGAGTCTTTCACAATATCTCTTTGCTTTTGGAATTCCAACATAAGATAAAGTTTTGACTGCAGGTATATTAATTGATTTGCTTATTGCTTCTCTAACACTAACATATCCACTATAATTTTTTGAATAATTATTTGGAGAATATCCATTTATATTAATTTCTTCATCTAATATTTTAGTTGCTGGGCTTAATATATTTTCGTTTATTGCTGGACCATAAACTAAAATAGGTTTAATAGTCGAACCAGGTTGTCGTTTGGTTTTTAAAACGGAATAAGCGCTCTTTGCATAAAAAGCTTCAACACCTCGAGTTTTGTTGTTTATTGAAATTCCAGCTTGATCAAATGACAATTCTTGATTATTAACTGATTCAATTAAAGCTTTTTGTTTTTCTAAATTAAAGTGGGTGTAAATTTTATATTCAGCAAGAGCAATTTGTTTTGCAGGAATTTTTAAAATTTTACTTGCTTCTTCAATAGCGCATTGCGAATATGAATTTTGACCATGATCAAAATTTTCATTTATAATAAGTTTTATTGGATTTTTTATAGCGCTGTTTTTTTGTTCAATTGTTATTTTTCCGTCTTTTTGCATTTCACTTAAAACTAAGTTTCTTCTTTTTAAACAATTTTCAGTATTGTTAATAGGACAATAATTGGCCGGAGATTTTATAATACCAGCAAGAAGTGCACTCTCTTCTAAATTAAGTTCATTTGTTGACTTGGAAAAATAAAATTGTGATGCATTTTCAATTCCATAAATATTATTTCCAAAATAAATAACGTTTAAGTAATTTTCTAATATTTCATCTTTGGACAGTGATTTTTCCATTTGCAAGGCCAATATAATTTCTTTAAGTTTTCTTGAATATGTTTTTTCACTTGTTAAATGTGTATTTTTTATTAATTGTTGAGAAATTGTTGATGCTCCTTGAATTGTTTTACCATTTAAAATATTTTTAATCAGAGCGCCGCCTATTCTTTTTATATTGATACCATTATGATTATAAAAATTTTTATCTTCAATTGAAATAAAAGCATCAATTGTTTCTTGATTTATATTTTCTAATTTAACATATTGATTATTAAACATATTTTTATCAGAAATTAAATTATTTTTACTATCATAAACATCAATTTTTAAATTAGTATTAATAAGCTTATTTTTCTCAAAATGGGAATTGCTTGAAAAAGATAAAAATAAAATAAAAGTTAATAAACCAATAATTAAAAATATTGATATAACACTTATAGCAATAGTCAAGCTAATTTTTTTTGCCTTTTTCATAATTATTAGTATTTGTCATAATAAAAAATATATTATTAAGTAAAGCAAAATGTTAAAAAAAAATTTTTATTTATTAATATAATGTGATATTCTTCTATCAGGTATAAGATGGATTTTAAATATAATAATAATGAAAAAGCTTTAATATTTTTGAGTATGTTTGATTTAATGCCGCAAAAAATTCATGAAATTTTAAGTTTAGTTAAAGAGCCAAGTGAGATAATAACAAATTTCAATGAATTAGAGAATGACATTAATAATCTGTTTGTTAAATCAATGAAACAGGAATCTCAAGTTAAAGGATATAACTTTAAGTATCATAAAACTGTTGCAGAGATGAAAAAATGTTATTTAAATAATCAAATTGAAAATTTTATCCAAAAATTAAATAATGAAGGAATAAAAGTATTAACACCTTATTCAGATGAATACCCTATAAAACTTTTAGATTTGGAATATCCACCACAAACATTATATTGTTTAGGAGATATAAATTTAATAAAAAGCAGTTGTATAGGTATTGTAGGAACTAGAACTCCAACTCCATATGGAAAAATTGTTACAGAAAAATTTACTAAAGGATTATGTGAAAACGGATTTACAATTGTAAGTGGTCTTGCATCGGGGGTTGATAGTGTTGCACACACGGTTGCATTAAATAACAACGGAAAAACAATTGCTATCTTAGGTGGAGGATTCGAAAATATTTTTCCGTCTTTTAACATTAATCTTGCTAAGAGAATAATAAATGAAGGATTGTTAGTATCAGAATACCAACCTTCTATGAAACCAACATTGTATACATTTCCATTAAGAAATAGAATCATTGCAGGAATTAGTTTGGGTGTTTTAATAACTGAGGCAGGAGAAAAAAGTGGAGCCCTACATACAAAAGAATTTGCCCTTAATTTAGGTCGTGAAGTTTTTGCTGTTCCGGGAAATATAAATAGTAGTATGAGTAAAGGAACAAATCGACTAATAAGAAGTGCTCAAGGAGCTTGTGTTCTTGACTATGAAGATATTGTTTGTGTTTTTAAGGAAAAAGTTGTAAAATCTCCAAATAAAATTACAAGACAATTAAATTTTGAAGAACAAAAAATTATAGATATATTATATAATGGTGAAACAACTTTTGAAGATTTGTTAGAGAAAAGCGATTATGAAACAAAAAAATTAAACTCTATTTTAACAATACTTGAAATAAAAGGAATTATAAAACAAATACCAGGAAATTGTTATATATTAATTGGGGAGTAAAAAAAATGAAACTTGTAATAATAGAAGGACCAGGGAAAAAAGAAACATTAAAAAAATATTTAGGAAGTGGTTATGATGTTTTTGCAACAAAAGGTCATATCAGAGATTTACCTGTAAAAACTTTTGCTGTTGATTTAAAAACGATAACTCCTAAATACGAAATAATGACAGATAAAATTGAATTAATAGAAGAGTTAAAGAAAAAAGCAAAGAAAGCAGAACAAGTGTTAATTGCAACCGACCCCGATAGAGAAGGAGAAGCAATAGCATGGCATATAACTTATATTTTAGGTATTGATCCTAATTCAAATTGTCGAATCGTTTTTAACGAAATTTCTAAAAATGCCGTAACAGAAGCTTTAAAGCACCCAAGACCAATAGACATGAATTTAGTTAATGCACAGCAAACACGAAGAATTTTGGATAGAATAGTTGGTTATAAATTATCTCCAATCATATGTAAAAGAATAAAGCCAAGATTAAGTGCTGGAAGAGTCCAATCAGTTGCTCTTAAGCTGGTTGTTGAAAGAGAAAAAGAAATTGAAAATTTTAAACCAGAAGAATATTGGAATATAACAGCAGATTTAAAGAAAAAAGAAAATAATGAAAATAAATTTAAAGCAAGTCTTCAATCTAAAAATGGTAAAAAATTTAAAGTAAAAAATTCTGAAGAAGCAGAACAAATAAAAAAAGAATTAAATGGAGAGAAATATTTTGTAAATAAAGTAAAGAAAACTCAAACAAAATCTCATGCTCCGGCTCCTTTTACAACTAGTACTATGCAACAAGATGCTTTAAATAAATTAGGAATGAATTTGAAAAAAACTTCTTTTTGTGCTCAACAATTATATGAGGGTGTTGAAATAGAAGGTGAAGGAAAAGTTGCATTAATAACATACATAAGATCAGACAGCACTAGAGTTTCACAAGAAGCCCAAAATCAAGCCTTGGACTATATCAATAAACAATATGGAAATGAATTTGTTCCATCAAAACCTAATATTTATAAATCAAAAGAAACGGCGCAAGATGCACATGAAGCGATTCGACCAATATCTATAGAAAGAACACCTGCTAGTGTTATGAGTTCGTTGTCAAATGATAATTTTAGATTATATAAATTAATTTATGAAAGATTTTTAGCTAGTCAAATGTCAGATGCAATTTATAATAATGTTAATATTGATATAAGTGCTGGTGAATATGGATTTAAAGCAACGGGGAAAACGGTTGAATTTATGGGATACACCGTTGTTTATAGAGCATACACAGAAAAAGAAGATGATCCTTCGAAATTGCCAGTAATGAAAGAAGGAGAAGAATTAGATTTAAATGCTTTAAATTTAGAACAAAAATTTACCAAACCTCCAGCAAGGTTTACAGAAGCAAGTTTGGTTAAGGAAATGGAAGAAAAAGGAATTGGAAGACCAGCGACATACACTATGACAATAACAACTTTAGATAGTAGAGGATATATTTCACATGAAGGAAAATCATTATATCCGACAGAATTAGGTAAAGTTGTAGATCAATATTTAGCTAAAAATTTTAATCAAGTTATTAATGTTAAATTCACGGCAGACATGGAGACTAAATTAGATTTAATAGCTGAAAAAGGTAATGAGTGGCAAGCTGTTGCAAGAAGTTTTTGGAATAGTTTTTCAAATTTACTGTCTAAAGCTGGAAGCAATTATGAAAAAATAAAAATTGAACCAGAAAAAACGGATATTGTTTGTGATAAATGTGGTTCAATGATGGTTGTTAGAGAAGGAAAATATGGAAAATTTTTAGGATGCAGCAATTTTCCAAATTGTAATAATATTATGAAAATGGATAATAATCAACAGAAATATCAACCAAAATTAATAGGTCCTTGTCCAGAATGTAAAGAAGGAGAAATTGCAATAAAAAGAAGCAGGGCAGGTAAAATTTACTATGCTTGCACTAAGTGTAAATATTATTCTTTTGTAAATCCGTTAAAAAACAAAAATGAAGCAGACGTAATAACGAAAAAAGATAATAATGATAATGAATAAAAAATTTGAAATAAAATTAAATATATAGTAGAATTGTGAATGGAGGAAAATAATGGAACTTAGGGGAACAACAATTTGTGCAGTTAAAAAAGATGGAAAAACAGCAATAGCAGGAGATGGGCAAGTAACAATGCAAAACAGTGTAATTTTTAAAGATAATGCTGTAAAAGTTAGAAGAATATTTAATGATAAAGTGATAGTGGGATTTGCAGGATCGGTTGCAGACGCTTTCAGCTTATGTGAAAGATTTGAAGAAATGTTAAATAAATATTCTGGCAATTTAATGAGAAGTGCAGTAGAGCTTGCACAACTTTGGAGGGGAGATAAAGTTTTAAGAAAACTTGAAGCAATGATGATAGTCGCAGATAAAGATCAAGTTTTAATAATATCTGGAATGGGAGATGTTATAGAGCCGGCTGACGGCGTTTGTGCAATTGGGTCTGGTGGTAATTATGCATTGGCGGCGGCAAAAGCTTTAATAGAGAACACCAATTTAACAGCTAAAGAAATAGCAAAAAAAGCTTTGGAAATTGCTGGGAAAATATGCGTTTTCACAAATTCGCATTTGACTATTGAGGAAATATAAAGGAGTAAATAATATGAATTTAACACCAAAACAAATAGTTGATGAATTAAATCAATATATAATTGGACAAGATGAAGCAAAAAAAGCAGTTGCAATAGCTTTAAGAAATAGATATAGAAGAAGTAAACTTCCAAAAGAAATGAAGGAAGAGATAACGCCAAAAAATATTATTATGAAAGGACCAACAGGAGTTGGTAAAACTGAAATTGCAAGAAGATTAGCAAAGTTAGTTAAAGCTCCATTTATAAAAATTGAAGCAACTAAATACACCGAAGTTGGCTATGTTGGTAGAGATGTTGAAAGTATGATTAGAGATTTAGTTGAAACATCTGTAAGAATGGTAAAAGACGAAAAACAACATGAAGTTGAAAAGAAAGCAAAAGAAATTGTTGACAACATACTAATTAGCATATTATTAAAAAATGAGTCAGCAAAAAATAATAATGAAATAGAAATAACAAAAGAACAAATTCAAAATAGATATAATAAAGGAGAATTTGATAACGAAACAATTGAAATAGAAGTTAAAGATACGCCTAAACCTATTGATTTAAGTGGTGGAGTTGCAGAAATTAATATAGGAAGTATTATGGGAGGTATTTTCCCTCAAAAGAAAAAAAGAAGAAAAATGAAGTTGATTGAAGCAAAAGAATTATTAATTGCTGAAGAAAGTGAGAAAATGATAGATTTAGACAGTGTTAATTCTGAAGCAATAAAAAGAGCTGAAGAAAACGGAATTGTTTTTATAGATGAAATGGATAAAATTATAGGGAAAAGTGCAACTTCAAACGGTCCTGATGTTTCAAGGGAAGGAGTTCAAAGAGATATTTTACCAATTGTTGAGGGATCAACGGTTAACACTAAATATGGTAATATAAAAACAGATTATATTTTATTTATAGCATCGGGAGCATTTCATGTTTCAAAAATTGAGGATATGATACCTGAATTACAAGGTAGATTTCCAATTAAAGTTGAATTAAAAAATTTGACAAAAGAAGATTTTTATAAAATATTAACAGAAACAAAAACATCTGTAATAACGCAATATGCAGAGCTTTTAAAGATTGATAATGTTGACATTAATTTCACAGATGATGCTTTAATAGAGATTTCAGAAATGGCAGAAACGGAAAATGAAACGAGCGAAAATATAGGGGCAAGAAGATTACATTCAATAATTGAAAAAGTTTTAGAAGATATTTCATTTAATGCAACTGGACAACATCCAATGATGGAGATAAAAATAGATAAAGCATATGTTCAAAGAGCTTTTGCAGATAAGAGAAAAAAATATGATTTAAAGAAGTATGTTTTGTAATGAAAAAATTTATTAGAAGTAAAATTTTATTGGGAGAAAAAAATATGGACATATTAACTAATGCCCATATTTTAGTTGTTGGTATAGGTGGAGTTGGTGGATATGTTTGTGAAATGCTAGCAAGAACAGGTGTTGAAAATTTTACACTTGTTGATTTTGATAAAATAGAAGAAAGTAATATAAATCGACAAATAATAGCAACAGAACAAACAATAGGACTAGATAAAGTCGAAGTGATGAAAGAAAGAATATTGCAAATAAATTCTAAATGTAGAGTTGAAATAATAAATAAAAAATTTGAAGAAAAAATTATAAATGAAGTTTTTAATAAAAAATATGATTATGTTATTGATGCTATCGATGATTTAAAAAATAAAATTTTATTATGTAAGGAAGCTCAAAAACAAAATTTAAAAATAATTTCTTCAATGGGTGTTGGAAATAGAATTGGAATTCCTAATTTAAAAATATGCGATGTATATAAAACTTATAATGATGGGTTAGCAAGAAAATTTCGCAAAATGTTAAAAGAAAATGATATAAAAAAATTAGATGTGTTATTTATTGAAAATCAACCATTAAATAAGGATAACTTATCTTGTGTTGGTAGCATGAGCTATGTTGTTGCTATAAGTGGTGCAACAATAGCTGGTTATGTAATTAATAATCTTATAAAGGAATAAAAAAATATTTTGAAGTATATTTTTGATGTGATAAAATGAAAAAGTGGAAAATATCGAATACGAAAAAAATAAATTTGAAATAATAAATTCAATAGGCAAAAAATTAATTATAAAAAACAAAGAAAGAGAAATGGTTATAAAGTCCAAAAAAAAATATAAGATAGGAGAATTAGTTTTGCTAGAAAAGAAAAAAAGATTTAACAACAAATTTTTAGTTTTTATAAATTTAATTCCATTAATTTGTTTTATTTTTGGATTTGGTTTTAGTTTTTTTCTTAAAAATAATCTTTTGCAATATATGATATTATTATCGTCTTGCGTATTTGGATATTTATCTTTATTAATAATAAAAAGGTATATAAATTTATTGCCAAGTATAAAATATATTATTAAAAATTGTGAGGAGGAAATATGAAAATAATAAACAAAAATGAATTTGAGAATATAATAAAGGAAAACAAACCAACATTAGTTGATTTTTTTGCAACATGGTGTGGTCCTTGTAAAATGCTTTCTCCAATATTGGAAAAAGTTGAAGAAGAATCAAACGGAGAATATAATATTGTTAAAGTAGACATTGATGAAAGTTATGATTTGGCGAAGAAATTTGGAATAATGAGTGTGCCAACAATGATCGTTTTTAAAAACGGCGAAGAAGTTGAGAAAATAATTGGATTAAGACAGAAAAATCAAATAGAAGAAATCATAAAAAAACATATATAATTATAAAAAAACGATTGTAAATTTTAAACTTTAGATATATAATAATATAGTGATTTTTATAATAATAGGTGTTATAGTCTTAATATTGTTGTTTGCGTTGGCAATTGCAACTTATTCAAGTGCTCAACTTCAAGAAACATTTGAAAAATACAACAAAATACCATGCAGTATTAAAATGACTGGTGGAGAGTTTGCGTTATATTTAACCAACAACCATTTTTCCAGTAAAATAAATGTTGGGAGAACAAAAGGCTATTTAAACGATGGTTATAGTTCTAGATCAAAAATGGTTGTTTTATCGGATGCAACATGTGATTATTCTTCTGTGGCGGCTCTAACAGTTGTTGCCCATGAATTCGGTCATGCTAAACAAGATTTAGAAAATTCTAAGAAATTCAAATTAAATAAATCTTTAACAAAATTTGTTAAGATTATAGGCTATTTTATGTTTCCTTTTGCAATAATTGGTTTGTTTTTGTTTTTTATACTACCTAATTTATATTATATAGGAATATCTTTGATTGGAGTTGCTATATTAATTTTTGTTTTATCAGTGTTATTAAAATTAATAACAATACCACTTGAAAAAGATGCATCAAAAAAAGGTTTAAAATTATTAAAAGATAATCATATTATGGATAATAATGAGTTAAAAATGGCTAAAGATTTATTAAAAGTAGCATTGTTAACTTATGTTGGAGATTTTTTAAGATCAATTTTGTGGTGGACTTTTTTAACAAAAAAAACAAAATTATTTTAAGGAGATTTAAATGTTATATTGGGAATATATTTTGATGGGTGTTATATTAATTCCAGGAATAATATTTGCAATTATTGCGCAATCAAAAGTTATGTCTGCATATAGACAATATAGTAATGTTAAAGCAAAAAGTGAAATTATAGCAATTGATGCTGCTAGAAAAGTTTTGGATGGTGCAAGTTTAGAAAAAGTTAAAATAAAAACAATAAATGGTCAATTATCAGATAATTATAATCCAGCAACAAATATAGTTTCATTATCAAATGATGTTGCAAATTCAAATTCAATAGCTGCAATAGGAATTGCATTGCATGAAGTCGGGCATGCTTTGCAACATAATAAAAATTATTTTCCAGCAAAAATTCGAAACGGTGTTGTTAAATTTTCAAATATTGTTTCCTCACTACTTTGGCCTATGGTTATTATAGGACTTCTTTTTAATTTTGTATGGTTTAATGGACTTGTTGGAGATATATTTTTATGGAGTGGAATCGGATTTTTTGGAGTTGCTGTTTTGTTAAATTTGGTTACATTGCCTGTTGAATATAATGCTTCAAACAGGGCTTTAGCTATACTGGAAAACACAAAAATTTTAGATTCTAATGAGTTAGTTGGTTGTAAAAAAGTTTTAAGAGCAGCTGGATTGACTTATGTTGCTGCATTGGTTATGTCAATATTAAATTTACTAAGATTTGTATTGGTTTTTGCACACAGAGATTAAATAAGAGGGTACAATGGTGAAAATAAGTAGTAATGAATTAAGGAAAAAATGGTTAGATTTTTATAAAAGTAAAGGACATTGTGATATAGGTGCTGTTTCTTTGATAGGTGATGGTGAAACAGGAGTTATGTTCAATGTTGCAGGTATGCAATCTCTAATGCCATATTTATTAGGAATTAAGGAACATGAAAAAGGGAAAAGATTGTGTAATGTTCAAGGATGTGTTAGAACTGTTGATATTGATAATATCGGAGATGAAACACATTTAACATTTTTTGAAATGATGGGAAACTGGAGCTTAGGAGATTATTTTAAGAAAGAAAAAGTTAAATGGTCATATGAATTATTGACAGATGTTTTTGGATTAGATGGAAATAAAATTTGCGCAACAGTTTTTGCAGGAAATGAAAAAATTCCAAGGGATCTTGAAACAGGAAAGTTATTAGAAGAACAAGGTATAAAAAAAGAAAATATATATTATTTGAAAGATAATTGGTGGAATTTGGAGGGAACAAGTGGGACACCATGTGGGCCTGATAATGAATGGTTTTATCCTAAACATGATAAAAAATGTTGTGAAACATGTGACATAAATTGTAGTTGTGGAAGATATGTTGAAATTGGTAATGATGTCTATATGCAATATGTTCAATATGAAAATAATTATAAAGAATTAAAACAAAAGAATGTAGACACGGGATTTGGATTCGAAAGAAATTTAGCTTTTTTAAATGGAATAACAGATTGTTATCTAACTGATTTATTTATTGATTCAATAAACTCAATAGAAAAGAATTGTAATAAACGTTATCAAAGTGATGAAGAAACCAAAAGGGCTATGAGAATAATATGTGATCATATAAGAACATCAATAATGTTAATTGGAGATGTTAAAGGAATAAAACCGAGCAACACTGGAGCTGGATATGTTTTAAGAAGATTATTAAGACGAGCATATAGATATATAATAAATTTAGGTGGTAATATTAAATTGATATATGATTTAATCAATAATTTTGTAAATGTGTATGAAGAAGCTTATCCTAATTTAAAAATAAAACAAAAATTAATAGAAGAAGAAATTATTAATGAAATAAACAAGTTTCAAAAAACTTTAGATCTAGGAATCAAAGAATTTGAAAAATTAATTAATAATTTAAAAACATATACACCTAAAAATAAAACAATAGCTGGACAAAAAGCTTTTAGATTATTTGATACTTTTGGATTTCCTGTTGAATTAACTTGTGAATTAGCTAAAGAACAAGGTTTTGAAGTTGATATAAATGGTTTTAAAAAAGCTTTTGAAAATCATCAAGAATTAAGTAGAACTGCAAGCGCAGGAGCATTTAAAGGTGGATTGGCAGAAAAAAATATTGAAACAACTAAACTTCACACGGCAACTCATTTATTACTTTCTGCATTAAAAAAAGTTTTGAATGATGAATCAATTCACCAATGTGGCTCTAATATAACTGCTGAAAGACTTAGATTTGATTTTAATTTCAATAGGAAATTGACAGATGAAGAAATTTTAAAAATTGAAAATGAAGTTAACAAAAATATAAAAGCTTCGATAAATGTTGTGTGTGAAGAAATGAAATTAGAAGATGCAAAGAATAGCGGTGCTGTTGGAATTTTTGAAAATAAATATGGAGACAAAGTTACGGTGTATACGATAGGAAACGTGAGTAAAGAAATATGTGGAGGACCACATGTAAATAACACTAAAGAATTAGGAATATTTAAAATTACAAAAGAAGAAAGTAGTTCATCGGGAGTAAGAAGAATTAAAGCAATTCTAAATTAAAAATTAAAGAATTTCTTTAATTTTTTTTATATATATCAATAAAGATTGACAAATTATTGTTATTTTGCTAAAACAAACTAGGAGATTGTATGGAAAATAATTATAAAAAATTAGCTGAAGCTATTTTTCCAAATATTAATAAAAATGTTGAATATTATGAAAATTTATATTCAGAAAGAAGCAAAAAAAATAATGTTGTAACTCGTTTTGCCCCAAGTCCAACAGGATATATGCATCTAGGTGGGTTGTATATATCATTAATTAATCAAAGTTTTGCTCATAAACAAAATGGGACATTCTTTTTAAGAATTGAAGATACTGATCAATCTAGAATTCTATCGAATGGTGTAACTGAAATAATAAATACATTACATAATTTTGATATAAATTTTGATGAGGGTCCAATTAATGAAACTGAAGATTTTGGAGAATATGGTCCATATAGACAATCAGACAGAAAAGAAATATATCAAACATATGCTAAATATCTAATAGAACAAGGTAAAGCTTATCCTTGTTTTTGTACAAAGGATGAATTAGAAAAAATTAGAGAGAATCAAAACAAAGTTGGAGAAAGTCTGATTGGATATGGTGGAAAATATGCAGTTTGCAGAAATCTAACTGTTAATGAGGCAATAAAAAAAATAGAAAATGGAGAAAGTTTTGTTATAAGGTTAAAAGCTGATAATAATGGAATAAAAAGAGTTACTGTTAAAGATATTATAAGAGGTGAAATAAACATGGAAGATAACGAAATTGATGTCGTTATCATAAAGGGTGATGGACTTCCAACATACCATTTTGCACATGTAATTGATGATCATTTAATGCGCACGACTCACGTAATTAGAGCAGACGAATGGATCCCATCGTTACCATTGCACTTGCAAATGTTTAAAACATTAGGATTTAAGGCTCCACAGTATGCTCATGTTTGTCCAATTTTGAAATTAGAGGGTGATTCAAAAAGAAAGTTATCAAAAAGAAAAGATCCAGAAGCAAGAGTTGGTTTTTACTTTGAACAAGGATTTCCAATTATTGCAGTCAAAGAGTATTTGTTAAACTTAATTAATTCTAGATTTGAATTGTGGAGAGAAAAAAATCCTGAATTATCTTATAAGGATTTTGACATAAATTTAAATGAAATGTCAAAAAGTGGTGCTTTATTTGATTTAAACAAATTATTAAATGTCTCAAAACGCATAATAAAAAATATGACTGATGAAGAAGTTTTTCAAGGAATATTAAATTGGTCAAAATTATATTCTAATAATCTATATCAATTTATTATTAAAGATGAAAATAAGTTTAAATCTTCAATACCAATATGGCATAAAAACAGAATGGATATTGCTAAATGGAATGAGATTGAAAAAAATTTTGATTACTTATATGATTTAAATTTTTTGCAAAAATTAAATATTAATAATGAATTTTTAAATTTTCCTTATGTTCTTGAAATATTAAAAGATTATATTGAATCATATAATCAAAATGACGAACAATCAGTATGGTTTGAAAAAATAAAAAATATTGCAAATAAATATAATTATTGTGTTAAAATAAAAGAATACAAAAACAATCCGAAAAATTATAATGGATCAATAGTTGATGTAACAACGTTTATTAGAATTGCTTTAACAGGTAAAAAAGATTCTCCAGATATTTACGAAATTAGTCAATATATAAAAGAAGAGGAAGTTAAAAAAAGAATAAAAAATTTAATTGATTATTTAACTAAATAAAAAATTGCAATTTGCAATTTTTTTTATAGTTTATATTTATAAAATATGGCTACACTAAATAAAGAGTTGTTAAATTGGAATATGTTAAAGGTGAACCATATTTTTGTAAAGCTAAAAATAAAATAAAGAATTTTCCTTATTTGAATAAAGATATTAAATGCGAAATTTTGATAATAGGAGGAGGAATAAATGGAATAATATTAAATAATTATTTATCTGAAAATCATGATGTTGTTCTTGTTGATAAAAGTAGACTTGGATATAATTGTACATCTTCAGCAACTGCGCTCTTAGAATATCAATTAGATGATTTCGCAGAAGATTTAAGCAATGAATTAACTAACGAAGAAATAATCAAAATATATAAAATGGGTTTAAAATCTATTAAAGAAATATGTGAATTTATAAAAAAAAATGGAAACTTTTGTGAATTTTCTTTAAAAAGCACTTTAGTATTTACTGATCAAATATTGAAAGTTAAAAAATTTAAAAACGAATATAAATTTAGGGAAGAGAATGGATTTGAGGTTAAATTTATTGATGAAGAAAATAATCCTTTTCCTTTTAAAATAAAGGCAGGAATATTTTGCAAAAATGGTGGGGCAGAGTTTAATCCTTATCTATTTTGTAAACAAATGATTGAAACTTCTTATAACCAAAGCAAGATTTTTGAAAACACTGAAATTGATTCAATATATAAAGAAGATGATAAAATTATTGCAAAAACGAATTTTGGCAACAAAATTACATGCAAAAAAATCATAATATCAACCGGTTTTAATGAAACGTTAACTCCGCAAAAAAATTTAAGCGAAAAGTTTATTTCTTATAGTATTGTGACAAATCCTATTGATAACTTTGATTGGTATGATAAATGTTTAATACAAGATTTTAAAGATCCTTATCACTATCTTAGATTATTACCAGATAATAGAATCATATTTGGTGGAGAAGATACAAAATATAATATTAAAAAACCAATAAATGAAAAATTAGCATTAAAAAAATATAAAGCATTAGAAAATCAATTAAAAAAAATGTTTCCTTTTTTAAAAGATAAAATACAAATTGACTATAAATTTTGCGGACTTTTTGCTTCAACAACAAATAATTTAGGTGTCATAGGAAAAAGTAATGAGGATCCAAACATTTTATATTTTTTAAGTTGTGGAGCCAATGGAATAATAAATGCAATATTTGGAAGACATTTAATAGAAGATATTTTAAATGAATTGCCAAATGATTTTGAATATATTTTTTCAGCTAAGAGATTGTTATAAAAAAAAGAAAAAATTTTTTTTTTTTTTATTTTAATAACTCATCTAAAACTATTTTTATTTTATCCAATGCTTCATCTAATTGTTCTGTTGTGTGAGTTGCAGTAAAAGAAGTTCTCAAAATGCTTTGACCAACTGGAACAGCTGGAGAAATAACTGGATTAACATAAACACCTTGTTCTAACAACATTTTACATGCTTTAAATGAATTAGTGTCTGAATAAGTCCAAATCGCAACAATAGGAGCTTTACCATCAATAAATTTTATGTTTCTTTTTTTCAAACCTTCTCTAAAATAATCTCCTAATTTATTTAATTTTTCAACTCTTTCAGGCTCATTTTTTAAGATTTCCAATGCTTTTGTAGCACAAGCAACGCAAGCAGGTGTCATACTGGCACTGAAGATAAAAGGTCTAGAATTGTGTTTGATATAATTAGCAACTTCTTTTGAACAGGCAACAAAACCACCTAAACTAGCTAAGGATTTACTAAATGTGCCCATGATAATATCAACTTCATTTTCTAAATTAAAATGAGAAGCTGTTCCTCTTCCACCTTTTCCAATTACTCCTAAAGCATGAGCATCATCAACCATAACTCTTGCTCCATATTTTTTCGCCAATCTAACGATTTCAGGTAAATTACAAATTTCACCACTCATAGAAAAAACACCATCAGTAACAATTAAAATTCCCTTGTCGCTTCCAATTGATTTTAATTGTTTTTCTAAATCTTCCATATTATTATGTTCATATCTTAATAATTTAGCATATGAAAGCTTACAACTATCATATATACTTGCATGATTTTCTTTATCACTAACTACAACATCATTTCTGCCGGCAATTGCACTTATTATTCCCAAATTAGACTGAAAACCAGTTGAAAAAGTTACGCAAGCTTCTTTATTTAAAAATTCAGCTAACTCTTTTTCCAATTTAATATGTAAATCCAAAGTTCCATTTAAAAATCGTGATCCAGAACATCCTGAACCATATTTTTCTAATGCTTCTATTCCAGCTTTGATAACATCTTTGTTTGATGTTAAGCCTAAATAATTATTTGACCCAATCATAATTGTTCTTTTACCTTCCATATTTACAATTGTGTCTTGTCCTGAAGTTAAATAATGAAAATATGGATATAGATCGTTTGCTTTTAATTCATCAACCAATTTATAATCATAACATTTTTTAAATAAATCCATTTTTTTCTCCTTAATAAACTATAAAATTATACTCTTATGATAAACAATAAGCAAATAAATTCAATATTTATTTGATAAATTTTTAACTTAATGCTAAACTAATATCGTGGGGGTAATATGAAAAGAAGTTTAACAGATTTAGAACTAAAAGGTAAATCAGTTTTTTTGAGAGCTGATTTAAATGTGCCTTTAGATGAATATGGAAATATAACTGATGATACTAAAATATACGAAGAATTACCAACTATAAAATATATTTTAAAAAATGGAGGAAGAATAATATTAGCATCGCATTTAGGCAGACCAAATGGCGAATTTAATCAAAAATATTCTATGTTTCCTGTTGCTCAACAGTTAATAAGATATTTATTTAACAAAATTTATTTTGCCGTTGATGTTGTTGGTCCAGATGCAACAGAAAAAGCAAAAAAATTGAAAGATGGTGAAATTTTAGTTATCGAAAATTTAAGATTTCACAAAGAAGAAGAATTAAATGATTTGTATTTTGCAAGAAAATTAGCAAATATGGCTGATGTATATGTTAATGATGCTTTTGGAACAATTCACAGAAAACATGCTTCAATATACAGATTGCCAAAGTTATTAACAAATAATGCAATGGGATTCCTAATGGAAAAAGAAATAAAAACAATTGAAAATGCAACAGAAAATCCAGAAAGACCATTTACTGCTATTTTAGGTGGAGTTAAAGTTTCAGATAAAATTGGTGTTGTTAAAAATTTGTTAAAAAAAGCAGACAATGTTTTAATTGGTGGAGCAATGGCTTTCACATTTTTAAAATCTAAAGGTATTAATATTGGTAAATCTATAATTGATGAAGAAAATATTGAAATTGCTAAAAATATTTTAGATGAAGCTGTTAAATTAAATAAAAATGTTATTTTACCTATAGATATAGCGGCAAGTGAAATATACAGCCCAAAAGCGAAAGCCAAATATTATAATATTAATAAAATTCCTTCTGAAGTTATGGGGTTAGATATTGGGCCAAAGACAATAAAATTATATAAAAAATATATTCAAGATTCGAAAACTATAATTTGGAATGGTCCAATGGGAGTTTTTGAGTTTTCGAATTTTTCAAATGGAACAAGTGAAATTGCAAAAGCTGTTTCCAAAAATAAAGGGTTAACTATAGTTGGTGGTGGAGATAGCATTGCTGCAATAAAATCATTGCAATTAGAAGATACTATAAGTCACTTGTCAACTGGAGGTGGAGCGACTTTGGCTCTCTTGGAAGGAGGAGATTTACCTGGATTAGAAGCTTTAAGCGATATTTAATTATGAGAAAAATTTTAATAGCTAATTTTAAAATGAATTTAACAGATATCGAAATTTTTGATTATTTTAATATATTTTTGAAAAATTTTAAAAGTAAAAATAATCAAATAATTTTTTGTGTTCCTTATACATCTTTATATCAAAATAAAAGTTTAAAAAGTAAAAATGTAAAAATTTATGCACAAAATATAAATGAAAATGAATTAGGCAATTTTACGGGGGAAATATCATGTTCTATGATTAAAAATTTTAACATAAAAGGTGTTTTGTTGGGGCATAGCGAAAGAAGAATATTATATTTTGAAGATGACAATTTAATTAATAAAAAAATTAAAATTGCATTAAAAAATAATTTAAAAATTATTTTATGTGTTGGTGAAAATTTAAAACAAAATAACAAAAGAAAAATAAAAAAATTTTTATTTAATCAATTAAAGAAATGTTTAAAAGATATTGATGAAAAGAAATTAAAAAATATAATTTTTGCATACGAACCTGTTAAATCTATAGGAACGGGAAATGTATCAACTGTCAAAGAAATTGAATTTGCAGTTAAAGTTATAAAAAGGACAATAGAAATATTATATTCAAAAGATTATGCTGAAAAAATCAAAATTGTTTACGGAGGAAGTATAAACTTTAATAATTACAAGGAAATAAAAGAATTAAAATGCATTAATGGTATTTTAGTTGGAAAAGCAAGTTTAAATCCAAAAGATTTTTTAAAATTTATTTAATAATTTAAAAAAATTTTGAAATTATTAATTCTTATGGTAAAATATAAAAAATGGGCAGTTAACTCAGCTGGTAGAGTGTCTCTTTGACGTGGAGGAAGTCAGGGGTTCGAGTCCCTTACTGCCCACCATAATATATTAAAAAATATTGTATATTAAAAAATTTATTTCAAAAAATATTAATATGCAAGAAGTTATAAATCGTAGTAAATTTGCTAAAGGAACAATCATACTTTTGGTTGGGGGGTTGTTTTGTAAATTAATAGGAGCATTTTATCGTATTCCTTTATCAAATATTTTAGGGCCAGAGGGAATAGGATTGTATCAATTAATATTTCCTATATATTCTCTTTTTTTAATTTTTATTAGTGGTGGAATTCCAGTTGCTTTATCAAAATTAGTTGCTGAATGCAGAGCTAATAGTGAATATAAAAGAGCTAAAAACTTTTTAAAATATGCTTTTTTTATTTTATTAATATCGTCGAGTACTGTATCTATAATATTTTTAATATTTAATAATCAAATAGCTAATTTGCAAGGAAATCAAAGCGCTTCAATAGGTTATTTTGGAGTTGCTTTGGCTATTATTTTTGCAAGTGTTTTAACTTGTTTTAGGGGATACTTTCAAGGATATCAGAATATGATTCCGACAGCTTTATCTCAAATAATTGAACAAATTTTAAAATTAATTATTGGATTAGTTTTATCTTCAGTTTTAATATCTTATGGGCCAAGTTATGGTGTTTTAGGAGCATTATTAGGAGTTGCAATAAGTGAAGTTTTTGCGTTTTTTTATATATTTATTACTTATTTAAAAAATAAAAAAAAGAATAGAAAAGAATTTGATAAAGAAAATATAAATTTTAAGAGAGATTTTTTTATATTATTAAAATTATCGTTTCCAATAACATTAAATTCTATGATTTTACCATTTATTTTAGCAATAGATAGTTTTTTGATTGTAAATTTATTAATTAAAAATGGCTTAACAAGCTCAATGTCAACTCAAATGTTTGGAGTTTATTCTGGAATGGTAAATTCATTAATAAATTTTCCAACAATAGTTTCTTTAGCTTTAGCAACAAATTTAATACCAGCACTTTCCTATGATAAAGAAAAAGGTGAAAAGACTAATTATTTAAACTCAATTTTTAAATTTAATTTTTTTATTTCATTACCTTGTATTTTAATTTATTTCTTTTTTTCAAATCAAATTATGTCACTTCTATATCCTTCAACAACGAGTGGCGAATTATTAACTTTAGGATCTTCTTTGCTTAAAATTACAAGTATAAATATTTTTTATATTTCAATGTTACAAATTACAACAGCAATATTACAAGCTAAAAATAAAAGCTTAACAGCTTTAGTAAATTTAACACTTGGTGGAGTAGTAAAAATATTTTTGACATATATTTTTGTTTCATCTTCTTTGGGAATATATGGTGCTGCATTGGGATCAATATTTTGTTTTAGTATAGCATCGGGACTAAATTTAATAGCAATAAAGAATATTGATTTCCTTTATATAAAAATAAAAGAATTATTGTTTATGCTAATTAATTCAATTATTATGGTTACTTTGGCTATAAATTTATACTTTTTATTAAATTTTGTCTTACCTGAATTTTTATCTATATTAATATCTTTTAGTATATCAGGAATTGTATTTTTAATTATCAGTATAATATTTCCAATATTTACATATGATGAAATTTTAAAAATACCTTTTGGAAATAAAATAATTCAATTTAAAGAAAATCATAAAAAAAAGAATTTAGATAATTTATAAATTAGAAAAATGGAAATAATATTTATATGAATAAAGATGAATTAACCGATTTTATTTCTAAAAGAGCAAAACTTTCAAAAAAAGATTGTATTAATTGCTTAAATGCAATAACTGAATTAATTGCTGAAGTTTTAAAAAGGGGTGGTGACGTTAAAATAAGTGGTTTTGGAAAATTTGAACCACGAATTCGTCAAGAACGAAAAGGAATAAATCCACAAACTTTAGAAGAATTAACTATAAATCAAAAAGTTGTTGCTTCGTTTAAAAGTTCAAAAAAGTTAAATGATAAGTTAAAATAATTTTGATTTAACTTTAAATTCATATAAAATATTTTTATGGAAATTGGAAACCTTAAATTAAATTCAAAGATTCTTTTAGCACCGATGGCAGGTGTTAATGATGTTGGATTTAGAGCACTTGCCAAATATTATGGTGCTGATATTTCTTATACAGAAATGGTCAGTGCAAAAGGATTAATTTATGGAGAGGGAAAGGCTTTAACAACACCATTAAATCCTGAATTTGTAAAACAAAATCCTGAAATAGCAAAAAATAAATCTTCGTGGTTACTATTTACAGAAGATATTGAAAAAATAAAAGCCGTTCAAATCTTCGGATCTGATCCGAAATTTATGGTTAAAGCTTGTCAACTGGATTTGTTAAAAAAGTTTAATATAATTGATATTAATATGGGATGTCCAGCGCCGAAGATTGTAAAAAATGGTGAAGGAAGTGCGCTTATGGATAATATTGACATTGCTAAACAAATAATTGAAAGATGCGTTGAAGAATCAGACAAAATTATAACAGTTAAATTTAGAAAAGGATATAGGAAAAATAATGCAGTGGAATTTGCTAAAATGTGTGAAAAAGCAGGAGCAAAAGCAATAAGTGTTCATGCAAGATTTGCAAATCAGGGTTACTCAGGAATTGTTGATTATTCTTTAATGAAAGAAATTGTTAATGCAGTTAATATTCCAGTTATTGGAAGTGGTGATATTACTGATATTGAATCATTAAAAAAAATGTTGGATACAGGTGTTGAAGGTGTTATGGTTGGGAGAGCGAGTTTTGGCAATCCAGTTATTTTCAAGGAATTAAATGAATACATAAATGGAATAAAAAAACAACCTATTGAAAATTTTATTTTAAAAGATGATTTTTTTAAAGATGTTTTAACTGAAAATGATTTAGAAAATTTGAAAAAAAATGAAAAATACATAAATTATATAAATGCAAAAAAACATATTTCAATATTAAGAAAATATTATTCAGAAAATTTTTTAATTAAATATATGAGAAAACATATGTTGTGGTATACAAATGGTATAAGATGTAATTCTGAGTTAAAACAAAAATTAGCAACAAGTGAAAATTTAAATGATTCATTAAATATCTTAAAGAAAATAATTATCAATTAAGAAAAACTGTTCTATGATAACAGTTTTTTTAATATACATATTATGATAAACGGAGGTAAAAATGAAATTTAAATCTCTTAAAATAAAAAATTTCAAACAAAATAAAATAAAAAATATTGAAAATGATAAGGAAATAGAAAATAAAACTTGGTTAGCAATATTAAAAGGAACATTAACAGCTTTATCAGTTTCTTTGGTGGGAATTTTAATATTTGCATTTTTTATAAAATACATAGCTGTTCCAACGTCAGCGATAAAGCCAATTAATCAGGTTATAAAAGGATTTAGTTTACTTGTTGGAACATTTATAGCTTTAAAAAATATAAATAAAATGGGTTTAATTAATGGACTTGTAATTGGTTTATTATATACGATCTTAGCATTTATTGTCTTTTCAATTTTAGATGGAAATTTTGAATTTAACAAAACTTTAGTTAATGATTTATTATTCGGAGGGATTATTGGAGGAATTTGTGGTGTAATTGCAGTTAACTTTAAGAAAAAAACAAATAAAAAAAATAAATTTTTATAAAATGTTTTGAAAAAAAAATATAATATTGTAAAATTTTTTCCGATGAAAGTTCATCGGAAATTTTTAGTTTAAGGAGAAAGTATGGCAAAGAACAAATATGTATACCTCTTTTCTGAGGGGAATGCAAACATGAGAAATCTTTTAGGGGGAAAAGGTGCTAATTTAGCTGAAATGACAAATATTGGTATGCCAGTTCCACAAGGATTTACAATAACAACAGAAGCTTGTTGCAAATATTATGAAGACGGAGAAATTTTGTCTGACGTTGTTACAAAGCAAATTATGGATGGTTTGACCAAAATTGAAAAAATGACTGGAAAAAAGTTTGGAGATAAAGACAATCCACTTTTGGTTTCGGTTAGGAGTGGCGCAAGAGTTTCTATGCCTGGAATGATGGATACAATATTAAATTTAGGTTTAACATCAGAAGTTGTTGAAGGATTAGCAAAATTAACAAATAATACACGATTTGCTTATGATAGTTACAGAAGATTTATACAAATGTTTTCTGATGTGGCTTTAGGATTTGATAAATCTAACTTTGAAAAAATTATTGACAAAATGAAAGAAGAAAAAGGGGTTAAGTTAGATACTCAATTGGATGAAAATGATCTTAAAGAAATGGTTCAAAAATTCAAAACTTTATTTAAAAAAGAAATGAAATATGATTTTCCAGAGGATCCAAAAAAACAACTTTTAGAAGCTGTTAAAGCAGTTTTCAGGTCATGGGAAAATCCAAGAGCAATATATTATAGAAGAGTTAATGATATACCTTCTTCTTGGGGAACAGCTGTTAATATTCAATCAATGGTATTCGGTAATATGGGAGAAAAGAGTGGAACTGGAGTTGCTTTCACAAGAGACCCTGCAACTGGGGAGAAGAAATTATATGGTGAATATTTAATGAATGCTCAAGGAGAAGATGTTGTTGCTGGTGTTAGAACTCCTCAACCAATTTCCGATTTAGAACAACAAAACAAAGCTTTATATAATGAATTTGTAACAATTGCTAACAAATTAGAAAAACATTATAAAGACATGCAAGATATGGAATTTACTATAGAAAATGGTAAATTGTATATGTTACAAACAAGAAATGGAAAAAGAACAGCAAAAGCATCATTAAAAATAGCTGTTGATTTAGTTAACGAAGGAATGATATCAGAAAAAGAAGCTTTATTAAAAATAGAACCTAGACAACTTGATGCGCTTTTACACCCTCAATTTGATTCTGAGGCATTAAAAAAAGCGAAACAAATTGGTAAAGGATTGCCTGCTTCTCCAGGGGCTGGAAGTGGTATTATTGCTTTCACTGCTGAAAGAGCAATACAATTGCATAATGAAGGGAAAAAAGTTGTTTTGGTTAGATTAGAAACATCTCCAGAAGATATTGAAGGAATGGCAGCAAGTGAAGGTATTTTAACAGCAAGAGGTGGAAGAACATCTCATGCAGCCGTTGTTGCTAGAGGAATGGGAACAGCTTGTGTTGCTGGTTGTCAAGATTTAATTGTTGATGAAGAGAATAAGAAATTTAAATTAAACGGAAAAATATATAAAGAGGGAGATGAAATATCAATTGATGGTTCAACTGGACTCATTTATGGAGAATGCATAAAAACTGTTGATGCTAAAATTTCAGGTGACTTTGAAACTATAATGTCATGGGCAGATAAATATAGAGTATTAAAAGTAAGGACTAATGCTGACACACCAAATGATGCAAAAACAGCATTTAATTTCGGTGCTGAAGGTATAGGATTATGCAGAACAGAACACATGTTCTTTGATGCAGATAGAATTCCAGCAGTTAGAGAAATGATTGTTTCTAGAACAGTTGAAGAAAGAAAAAAAGCATTAAAAAAATTACTTCCAATGCAAAGAAAAGATTTTATAGGTTTATATAAAGCAATGCAGGGAAAACCAGTTACAATTCGTTTCTTAGATCCACCTTTACATGAATTTTTACCTCATGAAGATTCTGAAATTAAAGCTTTAGCAAAAGAAATGAATATAAGTTTTGAAGAATTAAAAAATACAGTCGCAGGCTTGCATGAAGTTAATCCGATGATGGGGCATAGAGGATTAAGATTGGATATAACTTATCCAGAAATTGCAGAAATGCAAACAAGAGCAGTTATTGAAGCAGCGATTAAAGTTAAATCCGAAGGTAAATTTGATGTAATACCTGAAATAATGATTCCATTAACTTGTGATAGCAAAGAGTTTAATTTTGTTAGAGATATAATAAAAAAAGTTGCTGATGAAATTATTGAAGAAAAAGGCGTTGAGTTATCCTATAAAATAGGAACAATGATAGAAATTCCAAGAGCTGCGTTAACAGCCGATGAAATAGCTAAAACAGCAGAGTTCTTCTCATTTGGAACTAATGATTTAACTCAAATGACATATGGGTTTAGCCGTGATGATGCAGGAAAATTTTTAGATATATATTACGAAAGAAGAATTTTTGAAAGTGATCCTTTTGCAAGATTAGATCAAAACGGAGTTGGCAAGCTTATTAAAATTGCAACAGATTTAGGTAAATCAGTGAGAAAAGATATTAAATTAGGTATATGTGGTGAACATGGAGGAGATCCAAGCAGTGTTGAGTTCTGTCATAATGCAGGGTTAACTTATGTTTCATGTTCACCATTTAGAGTTCCTATTGCAAGACTAGCAGCAGCGCAAGCTAATATAAAAAATCCAAGGAAATAGTTTTTAAATAAAAAAAATCTGAAAGTTTCAGATTTTTTTTAATATGTTTTATTTATAAGTTAATATATTCTTCATAAGTGCATTGTTTATCGACAATATTATTTTCATCAATTATATCTATAATTCGATTAGCAACCGTTTCAACAATTTCTTGGTCGTGAGAGGTGAAAATCATAACACCTTTGTAATTAATCATTCCTTTATTTAAAGCCGTTATACTTTCTAAATCTAAATGATTTGTTGGTTCATCTAAAACTATAACATTTCCGTTTTCAAGCATTGATTTTGCCATCATACATCTAACTTTTTCACCACCAGAAAGAACATTAACTTCTTTTAAAGCTTCTTCACCAGAAAAAAGCATTCTTCCTAACCAGCTTCGAATATATGTTTCTGTTTGATCTTTAGAAAATTGTCTTAACCAATCAATTAAATTTAATTTGCAATTTTCAAAGAAATTTGAATTGTTTTGTGGTAAATACACAGGCTTAATAGTTTTTCCCCAAGTAACGCTTCCATTATCAGGCTTTTCAAGTCCAAATAAAATATTAAATAAAGATGTGACTGCTAAACTATTGGAACTTAAAATTGCTATTTTGTCATCACGGTTGACTGTGAAAGATAAATTATTGAAAAAACCTTTTTTAGTTAAATTTTTAACACTTAAAATTTCTTTACCAATTTCTTGAGTATATTCAAAATTAATATATGGATATTTTCTTGAAGACGGCTTGAAATCTTCAAGTGTTAATTTTTCTAATTCTTTTTTTCTTGATGTTGCTTGTTTGGATTTTGAAGCATTAGCTGCGAATCTCGCAATGAAGTCCTTTAATTCTTTAGCGCGTTGTTCTGCTTTTTTATTTTGTTCTTTAAGTTGTTTTGCAATCAATTGACTTGTTTCATACCAAAAATCATAATTTCCAAAATATATGTTAATTTTTCCAAAATCAACATCACAAGTGTGAGTACAAACTTTATTTAAAAAATGTCTATTGTGAGACACAATAATGACAATGTTATCAAAGTTTAAAAGATAATTTTCCAACCATCTTGTTGTTTTAAAATCTAAATTGTTTGTTGGTTCATCGAGTATTAATATGTCAGGATTTAAAAATAATGCTTGAGCAAGAAGAACTTTAACTTTTTGTTTTGGATCAATATCTTTCATTAAAACATTAAATAAATTTTCAGGAATTCCAATTCCTGATAATAAAGTTTTTGCTTCACTTTCTGCTTCCCATCCACCTAATTCAGCAAATTCAGTTTCTAAATTACCAGCAAGTATACCATCTTCTTCTGAAAAATTAGATTTTGAATATAATTCATCTTTTAATTTTTGAATTTCAACCAATCTTTTATGACCTAATAAAACAGTTTCCAATACTGTTTTATCATCAAATTTATTTTGATTTTGTTCTAAAACTGACATTCTTTCATTTTTGTCAATAATAACTTCACCTTTGTTTGGTTCAATTTCTCCGGTTAAAATTTTTAAAAATGTAGACTTGCCGGCGCCATTCGCACCAATAATTCCATAACAATTTCCTTTTGTAAATTTTAAATTAACATCCTTGAATAAAACTCTTCCACCAAATTGAAGTGTAACATTAACTGCTTGAATCATATAATATCCTTTTAATATTTATTTTTTTTATATAATACCATAAATTAGAAATAAAAACAACAATTAAAAGTTTTTACTTTTTTTATGATTATGATATATTATAATTTGTAGGAGTTAATATATGGAAAAAATTACAAATATAGATGAAGAAGAAAAATTTGACCAAATTGATTGTTTAAAATATTTTAATGAAATAAAAAAGATATCAAATGATATGATGAGTGAAATAGATTATTCAACTAAAATAAAAAATGAATTAAGAGAAGATGCTTATATAATATTGGAAGCTATAGTTAATGCATGTGAATTACAAAACTTAAAAATTTTAAATGGATTAATAGTTGGCTTTGATTTTGTTGCAACTAGTATAAAACCTATAAAATTTTTATATAAAGAAATGAAAAATGTTCTTGTTGAATTTTATGAAGAACTACAAAATTAGGCTTTTTTGCCTAATTTTTTATAATATTATTGTGGGGGAAAATTAATGAATAGAGATTTTAATCTAGAAGAAATTGATAAAACATTTATAGATTATCGAAAAACTAAAATTGCCGAAGGTATTGTTATATCTATAAAAGAAAATGGTGTTATATTTAATTTAGGAGGAAAAATTGATGCCTTAATTCCTAATGAAGAGGTTGACAATTTAAAAGATATTAAAATTGGAGATCGTTTTTTAGTTTATATAACAGGAAGAAAGAATGAAGACGGACTCATGATTGTGTCACAAAAAAAAGCAATTGATCTTGAAATAGAAAAGCAAAATGCTAGAAACATTAAATTGGGTTGTGTGTTTTATTGTATTGTGAGTAAAATAAATAAAGATGGAGCATTAATTAGCGAAATGGGAGATTACACAATTATGATTCCTAAAAATGAAATATGTATTAATGACAAAATTTTTTATAAAAAATATATAAATAAAAAAATTGAATGTGTTGCAACAGAAATTAATGTAGATAAAAAGCAAATTTATGCATCTATAAGAATATTAGAAGAAAAAATAAATCAGGAAAAACAGGAGTTTTTTTGGAGAAATAATTTTATAAACAAAATAGTTGACGGAGTTGTTAAAAATATTGTTCCATACGGTGCATTTGTTGAAATTGATGGAGTTATGTGTTTATGTCATATATCAAATATTTCAAATAAAAAAATTTTGTCACCAGACGAAATTTTAAAAATTGGGAAAAAATATAAATTTAAAATTTTAAATTTAGACAGAAAAAATAAAAAAGTTTCTATTGGTTATAAACAGCTTAATATTTCATAAAAAATTTTTATACTTATTGGAGCTGGTGATGGGATTCGAACCCATGACCTTTCGATTACGAATCGAATGCACTACCAACTGTGCTACACCAGCATCTTTAAAATGATAACATAATTTTTGATAAATATCAAATAAATAAAACAGAGGTGAAAGTGAAATTTAATATAGCAATAGACGGAACTGCTGGGAGTGGTAAAGGAACAATTTCAAAAATAATTGCAAATAAATTGGGAATTTATCATCTTGATACAGGTGCAATTTACAGAAGTATAACTTATTTTTTGGTCAAAAATAAAATAAATCTTGAAGATGAAAATCAAGTTACTAAAAATTTGAAGAAAATAAATTTAGATATTTCTTTTAAGCCATTAAAAAATAATTATATACAAATTAATAAAGTAAATGGAGTTAATTTATTAAATAAAATTAGGACTGAAAATATAAGTTTATTAACATCAATCGTATCTAAATATCCTAAAGTGAGAAAATTAGCTATAAAAATTCAGAGAAAATTAGCGAAAAATTACAATTTGGTAATGGAAGGAAGAGATATAGGAACCGTTGTTTTACCTAAAGCAAAATATAAATTTTTTTTAACAGCTAAACCTGAAATAAGAGCATATCGTAGACTTAAACAACTTAATTTATCAGAAAGTAAATTTTTTGAAGTTTTAAAGGATATAAAAATTCGAGATGAAAATGATGTAAACAGAAAAATTTCACCATTAAAAGTTGCAAAAAACGCAATCTTTATTGATAACAGTGACTTATCAATAGAAGATACAGTAAAAAAAATATTATCGTATATAATTAATGAAAAAATCACACATTAGTTAAACCACCATCAACAATTATAGTCTGTCCAGTTATAAAAGATGATTGTGCCAAAAATAAAACTGTTTTAGCAATATCTTTTGGTTCACCTAATCGATTTAATGGGGTTGTATTAATAATTTCTTGTTTTTCATTTTTTGTTAAATTATTATTCATTTGGGTATCAATTACTCCAGGAGCAATACAATTAACACAAATATTAGAAGGCCCTAATTCATTTGCTAAAGCTTTTGATAGACCTATTATACCAGCTTTTGATGCAGAATATATTGTTTCATTAGCACCACCACAAATTCCCCAAATTGAAGAAATAGTTATTATATGTCCAGATTTATTATTGATCATATGATTAATAACACTTCTAATACTATTATAAACACCTTTTAGGTTATTATTTATTATATAATTAAAATCATCGTCAGTGCAATCTATAAATAATTTTTGTTGAGCAACACCTGCATTAGCAACTAAAACATCAATTTTGCCAAAAATCGAAATTGCAAATTTAGCCATTTCTAAGCATTCATCTATATTTTTAATGTCACATTTAAATATGGTTATTATTTGATTTGGATATAAAATGTTTAAATTATTTTTCAAATCAAAAGCATCTTCTTCGGAACTATTATAAACAATTAAAACATTATATCCGTTTTGCGCAAAAGTTTCAGCTGTTGCTTTTCCTATACCTTTTGATGCACCAGTTATTATAACACTTTTATTCATATGAAAATTGTATCATATTTTTTTATTTTAACAAAATAACATTTCCATTTATCCAAGCATCAAAATAACTTTTTAAATTAGTTTTAGTTGTTTTTTCAAAAGATGCAATTAAATTATCTGGAGTTACATTTTTAAATTTATATTCTTCAAAATAATTTTGTAAACACTTTATAAATTTTTTTTCACCTAAGATTTCTCTAAGTGAATCAAATAAAAGCATTCCTTTAACATATGCCATATGAACGTATTCTTGCTCTGAATTATATTCATCTAAATCTCTATTCATTGATGTATCAACTTCACCATAAACTTTTTCATAAATCTGAACAAACAGAGAATAGCTTGAATATGCATTATTTATTATATTTTGTTTTTTTATTTCATATTCATCATGATTTTCATAAAATAGAGCAGTTGAATATTCAGTTAATCCTTCATCAAGCCAACCATAACTAAAAGCACTGTTCCCAACTATGTTATACCACCATTGATGTGCTATTTCATGGACTATAACTTGTTGATATAAATTTTTATCGGTTATGTCATTTGATATATAAACTAAGTTAGGAAACTCCATTCCTCCATGAACAAAATTAGCTTCAACAACAGACAATGTTGAATATGGATATTCACCTATAGTTTTATTAAAAAATTTTAAGGCTTTTATCGAAGTGTTTAACGATTCAGAATAATTTGCATCTGAAAAATAATAATAATTAATTTTTGTATCTCCAACCTTTTCTGAAATTAGTTTGAAATCTTTAGATAAAACAATTGCAAAATCTCTTACATTTTTTGCTTCTAAAATATATGTTTTTGTGACATCGTTTTCTGATTCAGATGTTTTCTCTCCAGTGTTTGCTACTACATATTCCTTTGGTATAGTTAAAGATATATTATAGTTACTCAGATCAGAAAAAAAAGGATCTCCATTGTAATGATATAAAGATTTATCAAAATCCCCGTTATTAAAAACACAAGCAATAGGATAAAAATTTGCAATGTTAACAGTATTATTGCCATACCCAAATCTATGATTTACATTTGGCATTTTAACTTGAAAATCTATTTCAATTTTAACAGTTTCGCTTGGATAGATTGAATTTTGCAAAACAACAAATAAAATATTTTGGTCTTCACCCCCAATAAAAAATTCATTATTATTTATTTTTTTTTGATTAATTAAAGAAGCGACTTCATTATAAGTTGGATTTGAATTTTCAAAACTATTATTATTTTCCGATTTTATGTTATTTATTTTAACTTGATTAATAGTTACGTATCCATAACTAATTCCATTTGGATAAGCTTTAAATTGATTAGCTAAGCTAACAGGTGGAGATGCTGAATCTTCACGAAAGGCATTTGGATATAAATGAAAACATATGAAATTTAATGTTGTGTCTGTGTTATTAACATAATTTATTGTTTGATTACATTTCAAACTTTTGTTATTATCATCAAATAATATATTAATATTATAATTATTAATTTGTAAGTTTTCATTTGAACAGCCAGTAAATATAACAATAATTAAGGTTGCAAAACTTATAAAACATAAAACAAATAAGCAAATTGATAAATATTTTTTTATTTTCATTTTAACCTCATATTCTTTCCTAATATTTATATGATGTAAATGTTTGTTATATTATTAAAAATATTTTATAATTAAATTATGAAAATTTATGTTTTGACACTTTTTCCAAATATGTTTTTAAATGTTTTTGATAGTATTTTAGGACGAGCAATAAAAGAAAAAAAAGTTGAAATTAAAATAATAGATATAAGAAAATTTTCTAAAGATAAACATAAAAAATGTGACGATGTACCTTATGGGGGAGGGGCTGGAATGATAATGACAATTCAGCCATTATATGATGCAATAAAAAGTGTGTTTACTGAAAATAGTAAAATTATATATCTTTCACCAAAAGGAAAAACTTATAATCAAACTTTAGCCGTAGATTTATCTAATGAAAAGGAATTAATTTTAATTTGTGGTCATTATGAAGGGATTGATGAGCGCATAATAGATATTTTTAATCCTATTCAAATTTCTATAGGAGATTATATTTTAACTGGAGGAGAAATTCCTGCACTTGTGATCATAGATTCAGTTGTAAGAAACATTGAAGGCGTTATTTCAAAAAGTTCTTTGGAAGAGGAAAGCTTTTCAAAAGGGCTTTTAGAATATCCACAATACACAAGACCAAGAACTTTTGAAGGATACAGTGTTCCAGAGGTTTTACTAAGCGGAAATCATGAAGAAATAAAAAAATGGCGAGAGAAAAAAGCTGTTGAGCAAACTAAATTACTTAGGGAGGACTTAATAACTAAATGCAAAAAATAAATTGGTTTCCAGGGCATATGCAAAAAACTTTACGTATGATGGAAGAAGAAGTAAAAAAAATAGATGTTTTAATATATGTTTTAGATGCTAGAGCTCCATTAGCCTGTATTAATCCTGAATTTGTAAAAATAATAGGGAAAAAGCCTATTTTATATGTTTTTAATAAAATTGATTTGGCGGATCAAAATAAAATAAAAAAAATTAAAGCAATCTTATTGAAAGATAATCAAAGAGCATTGGAACTTAATAGCACCAGTTCTGGAGCACTAAAAAGTGTTGAAAAAGAATTAAATATTTTGTGTAATGACATCATACAAAAGTATAAAAACAAAGGAATTAAATATTTTGTTAAAGCAATGGTGATTGGAGTTCCTAATTCTGGGAAATCAACTTTGGTTAACAATTTATGTGGAAATAGTAAAGCTTTAACTGGAAATAAACCAGGGGTGACAAAAAGTAAGCAATGGGTTAGATTATTAAATAATTATGAAATTCTTGACACACCAGGAACATTATGGCCTAATTTAAATAACGAAGATTTAGCATACAGATTAGCCTTTATTGGATCAATTAAAGATGAAATCATATCAATTGAAGAATTGGCAATTTTACTAATAGAAATTTTATTAAAAGAATATCCAAATGAACTTTTAAGTCGATATAAATTATCAAATAAAGAAAAAAAACCACTTGAAATATTAGAAAAAATTGGTGAAACAAGAAAGCTGCTTATTAAAGGTGGTGAAATTGATTACGAAAGAACTGCAAAAACTATTATAGATGATTTTAGAAAAGGACGAATAGGTAAGATAACAATATAATGAATAATAAAATTTTGGGATTTAAAGGTGAACAAATTGCAAAACAATATCTAATTAAAAAAAAATATCAAATATTGGAATCAAATTATAAAGTTGATATTGGTGAAATTGATATAATTGCCAAACAAAAAGATATTACTGTTTTTGTTGAAGTTAAAACACGAAGTAGTAATTTTTACGGATATCCAAGAGAAGCAGTAAATTTATATAAACAAAATAAAATAAGAAAGGTTGCATTAACTTATTTAAAAATGATGAAAAATGTAGATTCAAAGATACGCTTTGATGTTATTGAAATATTAGAAGATAAAGTTATACATATTGAAAATGCATTTTAATTAAAAAACAAAGAACATAATATTAAACAAATAATTAATGAAATAATAGAATGGGAAATTTTTTGTAAATAATAAAACTTTTTTGAAATTTTAAATTTATTTAAAAATGCGAAAGCTTGAAAAGAAATCGCAAGTCCACCAAAAGAAATTATCATACAACATAAACTAGTTTTAACAGCTAAACTAACTGATGAGTTTGAAATTAATAAACAACCTTTTGTTATTTCAAAAATGCCAGTAATAAATCCTTGCGTTAAATCACCATCAATATTTAAAAATTCTAATAACTTGATAAATGGAATAAATAGTCCAAGAGAAAAAAACACTTCAGTGATTATAAAAAATATAGTAATATATCCACCTATTAGAAGAATAGAGCTTATTCCATTCATCATATTTTCAGATATATCTTTAGAATTTATAGTTTTTTTCAAGTTAAGATTATCTTTAATAATTTCTATTGTATTATATTTTTTAAATAGTAATCCATTAATTAAAGAAGCAAAGACATGAGAAATATAAATAATATATCCAGCAAAAGGACTTATAAGCATTCCAACACCAACTGTTCCGACAATAAACATCGGCCCCGAATTTGAAGTGAAAGTTGTTATTCTGTGTGCCTGAGTTCTATTAATTGAACCATTTTCGTATAAATCTGCTGTTATTTTTGCTCCCAAAGGATATCCCGAAAGAATGCTCATTAAAAAAATATATGAAGATATACCTGGACAATTATAATATTTTTTCATAGGTTTATTAAATATTTTTGATGCTGATTCAACATATCCAGTTGAGGTTAAAAGTTTTGTAAAAATCATAAATGGGAATAATGATGGTAATATATTTGTTGCCCAAACTAAAATTCCGTTTAGCGCAACTTCCATATATTTTTTTGGTTCAACAACTAGGGCAAATATAATAATTAAAGAAAATAAAAACAAAAAAAATTTTGATTTATTTAAATTTTTTAATTTAATTATTAGGATATTTAATTTTTTGTTAATTATATTAATTGACAATTTTTTTTTATTCATTTAAAATATTTTTACGCTTTAAATAATAAATGTATGAATTACGAGGTAAAAAATGTTTAATGAAAAAACAATTTTAAAAAAAGCAAAAAAGAAATATGTAACTATAGTTTTCCCTGAAGCTTCATTTAGCGATAGAACGATGAATGCTGTGAAATATTTAAATAAGAAGAAAATAGTCAAAGCAATTATTTTAGGAGATGAAAGCTCATTAGTTTTAAGATATAAAGATAAATTAAAAGGAATAACAATAATAAATCCTAAGACATCTGGAATATATGAAAAATTATTAGAATGTTTTTTAGAAAAACGGAAAAATAAAGGATTGTCAAAAAAAGAAGCAGAAACTTTATTATTGGATCCGTTGTATTTTGGAACAATGTTAGTTGAATATGGAATAGCTGATGGAATGGTCGCTGGAGCAGAATCACCATCTTCTAAAGTTATAAGACCAGCATTACAAATCATTAAGGCAAAAAAGCAAGACGAGATAGTTTCTTCTTTTATGATTTTTTATGGTAAAAATAAAATTTTTCGAAATAGAGAAGTTATTTTTGGAGCTGATGTGGGATTAAATGTGGAGCCAAACGCAGAAACTTTGGCGCAAATAGCAAAACAAACGGCTAATAGTTTTGAAAAATTTTCTAATCAAAAAGCAAAAGTTGCGTTTCTCTCATATTCAACAAAAGGTTCTGCTGAAGGTAAAAATTTAGAAAAAGTAAAAACTGCAACGGCAATTATGGCAAATTCAAATTATTTAGTAGATGGTGAAATGCAATTAGATGCTGCTATTTGTCCTGAAATTGCAAAAACAAAAAATTCAAAATTAAAAATAAAGGGAGATGCAAATGTTTTAATATTTCCTGATTTAAATTCAGGCAATATTTGTTACAAAGCAATTCAATATTTTGGAAACAATAATGCCATAGGCCCAATTTTGCAAAATTTGAATAAACCAATTAATGATTTGTCAAGAGGTTGTTGCGTTAGAGATATTATAATAGTTTCGGCAATAACAGCGTTACAGGTGTAAAATGTATTACGAAAGAATGATTGAAAAATACAAAGAATTGAAAAATAAAGATATTGTCAGAATATTAGCTATTGAAACATCTTGTGATGAAACTAGTGTTGCAATTATTGAAAATGGAAGAACAATACTTTCAAATATTGTTTCTTCTCAGATTGAAATTCACAAAAGATTCGGTGGTGTTGTCCCAGAAATTGCATCCAGAAATCATATTTTAGCAATTTCAAATGTTTATTTGCAAGCTTTAAAAGAAGCAAATTTAACAGAAAAAGATATTGATGCTATTGCAGTAACATATGGGGCAGGATTAGTTGGAGCCTTGTTGGTTGGGATAAATTTTGCAAAAGCGCTAGCTTTTTCTTTGGATATTCCACTTATTGCCGTTAATCACATAAAAGGGCACATTGCAGGTAATTATTTAACTTATAAAACCCTAACACCACCATTTGTTTGTCTAATGGTTAGTGGTGGACACACAGCCATATTAAAAATAGAAGATTACAATAATCAAAAAATGATAGGAACAACAGTTGATGATGCAGTTGGAGAAGCCTTTGATAAGGTTGCAAGAATTTTAGGATTATCTTATCCAGGGGGACCAAATATTGATAGTATTTCTAAAACAGGAAAGGCTAATGTAAAATTTTTAACTCATATACCAATGCAAGGAACAATGAATTTTAGTTTTAGTGGAATTAAAACATCAGTTATAAATTATGTTAATAATGCAAAACAAAGAAAACAACAAATAAACGTAGCAGATATTTGCGCAAGCTTTCAAAATGAAGTGATTGAGCAATTAGTTGAAAAAACTATAAAAGCTTGTAAACATGAAAATAGCAATAAATTAGTTGTTGCTGGAGGAGTTTCGGCAAATTCTAAATTAAAAAGCGAATTACAAAAAGAATGTTTAAAAAATAATATCAAAGTATATTTTCCAGAATTAAAATTATGTACAGACAATGCAGCAATGATAGGAAGTGCAGCATATTATATGTTAAAAGAAGGAATAGGGTTAGCTGATTTGGCTCTCACAGCAAAAGCTACAATACCATTAAGTTAGCTTATAAAATTGTAAATTTATGGAAAGATATAAACATGGAAAGTTTATACCTGGTTTTTTTAGTTGTTTTTATTTTATTATTAATTATACCTTTTAATTTTAAGATTAAATTATCTTATGATGCTATTTCTAATACTGGAGCGCTATCAATTAAAATTTTATTTTTATATTTAATTATAGCTAAATTAAAAAGAAAAAATAAAGATATACTTTTAATAACTAAAAAGAAAAAGAATGAAGTAAATGTTGAAGTTGGAGAAAAAGAAATAAGATTTATAAAATTTTTTAAAAATGAAGTGAGCAACAAAATAAAAATAAAAAGCATCTTAATATATTCAAAATTAGGATTAGATGAACCGTTTAAGGCTGCTGTTTTTTCTTCTAGTTTAAACAATATTATTCTTTTTTTAATATCAAAAATAAAAAATTATCAACCAACTGCAAGTTTAATTTTAAAAGACAACATAGTTTACAATGACACGAAATTATCTTTAGCAATAAATGCAATTATGGCTTTATCTATTTATGATATATTATACAGTTTTTTTGTATCATTATTTAGAAATAAAAATGAATAAAACTTAAAAAAATTTTTAATAAAAATAAAATCTGAGCACAAAATAACAAAAAGAGGTTAAAATGAAAATTTATGAAAAAACTAGTTCTTTAGATAATTTAATTGAAAAAACATTATCTTCTTTAGAATCAATTTCAACAACAAAAACAATATTTGGAGAAGTGAAAAATTTAGAAGATGGAACATCGATAATTCCTGTTTCAAAGGTTAATATTGGTTTTGTTGTTGGTGGTGGTGAATATTCAGATTTATCAACTAGAAGAGTTGCAACTCATTATCCAATGGCAGGAGGAAGTGGTGGAGGTATATCAATTTCACCTATTGGTTTTATTGTTTCAACAAAAACAGAAATTAAATATATTTCAACCACTGTTTCAGATAATTATGAAAAAATATTTGAATTGTTAGCAAAAACTTCCGAAAAAGTTGCAAAATATATGTCTAAAAAAAAGGAAAACAAAGATGAAAACTAAATTAAATATAAACAAAACATTTATTAATGGAATTTTAGTGTTGATTTTTGTAATATTAATTATAACAAATACTATGTTAAATATTAATGTTGTTAAAGCTGATGGAAATAATATTGAAGTATTAAATTCAAAAGAAGAAACGGCAACACATGCAAAATCAATGGTAGTTATTGAAGCAAGTAGTGGAAGAGTTTTGTATCAAAAAAATTGCAATGAACAAAGAGCAATGGCGTCAACAACAAAAATTATGACAGCTTATGTTGCTATAAAAAATTGTATTGATTTAGATGAAAAATTTAAGGTTGATGATAGAAGTGTAGGTATTGAAGGAACGAGTTTATATTTGAGGAAAGATGAAGAAAAGACCATGAGAGAATTGCTTTACGGATTAATGTTACCTTCAGGTAATGATGCTGCTGTTGCAATTGCTTGTAGAATAGCTGGAAGTCCAGAAAAATTTGTTGAACTAATGAATGAAGAGGTGGAAAATCTTGGACTAAAAAACACAAATTTTGCTAATCCACATGGATTAGATGAAAAAAATCATTATACATCTGCATATGATTTGGCTATTATAACAGCAGAAGCTATGAAAAATGAAACATTTAGAGAAATTGTTGGAACTAAAAATGTAAAAATAAATGGTAACCAAGAAGTAAAAACAAAATCATTACAAAGCAAAAATAAATTATTATGGAATATGGAAGGTTGTGAGGGGGTAAAAACAGGATTTACTGACAATGCTTATAGGTGCTTTGTTGCATCTGCGAAACGAGATGATATGAGATTAATATGTGTTGTGCTTAATTGTGGACCAATGTTCGAAGAAGCAGAAAGATTATTAAATAAGGGATTTGAAGAATACAAATTATATAATATTTTGGAAGCATATGCGCAACATGACAATGTTAGTGTTGATAAAGGTGTTGAAAAAGAAGTGCAAACATTTTCAATCAAAAAATTTGCTTTACCTTTGACAAATGAAGAATATAAAGATATAGATGTTAAAATAACTTTACCAAACAAAATTGAAGCTCCTATAAAAAAAGAACAACAGTTGGGTGAAATTAAAGTAATGTATAAAGATAAAACTTTGTTTAAAGATAATGTTTATGCAATGAATGAGGTTAAATCGACAAAATTTTTTGATAAACTTGAACAAATTGTTAATTATTGGAATATTTAATTAAGTGATTTTAATAATTTCTTTAATATTAATCTATGATTTTCTTCATCGTTAAGTATTGAATTTAGTAAAAGTTTTATTTGTATATTTTCTATTTTTGATATGGCCATTTTATAATCTATAATGGCTTTTTCTTTTAATTCTATATTTGTTAAAATAATTTGTTTTGTATCTTTTAAATAGTCAATTTGTCTTCCACCAATCCATTTTGCTTGAGAATTAGCGTAAATAGGATTGCCATAGGTCATTTGTATAGCATTTGAAAGCAATTGTTGATGCTTTAAATCTGTTAAGGAAATTTCATTTAATAAATCGGCTATTTTTGGGTGAAAATTTTTTATTATGTTGGCGTGATATTGCAATTGTAGAAATGTTATTATTTCACCTTCAGAACCGGCAAAAAGATTTTGCAAAATTCCACTGTAATAAGAATTTTTACAATAATTTTTAACCTGAGGATATTCTTTTTTAGAAATATTTTCAATAATTTCCATAACAAACCTTTAGGCTTATATATGAAAGTTAAAATTATTTTGTTAATTACTATGCGTACATTTTTGATATTATAAATTCAATTAATTTTGTTGGAAGTATTTTACCCAAAAACAATAATAATTTATATTGTATTCCTATAACTTGAGTTGAAGGTGGATGTTTTTTTGTTGAAATTTTGTATATTTTTTTCGCGACAAAGGAACTAGTCATACCATTTTGTTCATCTTTTTCCATTTTTGTTATTGATTTAATATATCTTTCATTATAATCTCCATCAAATTGTTTAACTCGATTTTTTGTAAAAGATGTTTTGGTATCTCCTGGTAAAACATTTATTATTTTTATTCCAAATGGTCTAGTTTCAGCACGCATTGCTGATGAGATTGCATCAATTGATGCCTTAGTTGCAGAATAAAATCCTTGAAAAGGAATAAAAAATTTACTTGCAACAGAAGAAACATTGACAATTCTTCCTTTCGTTTCCTTTATATAAGGCAAAACAAATTTACACATATAGAAGCATCCAAAAAAATTTATATCAAATATTTTTTTTGCATCGCTTTCGCTTGTGTTTTCTATGGAACCTGATATTCCCATTCCGGCATTATTGATTAAGATATCAATTTTTCCTTCTTTTTTTATTATAGTATCAATAGTATTTTTGCAATTTTCATAATTTGAAACATCGCAACAAATATGATTAAGTTTTTCCATATCAAATGTTTTTCTAGAAACACCATAAACAATATAATTATTTTTGATAAATAATTTTGCAAGTTCCAAACCAATTCCAGAAGAAACTCCTGTTATCAAAACTACTTTATTTTTATTCATTAGGGCACTCCTTTATCCATGATGGATTAATTTCAAAATTTTTTTCATTTAAATATTTTAAATTAATGTCTTTTAAATTAAATTTTATTTTGTAGGCAGTTAATTTTTGAGTTTTTTCTTTATATTTCTTATTATCAGCATTTTTTCCATATTTACCATCTCCAACAATAGCATGACCAATGTGTGAAAGTTGAGCACGAATTTGATGAGTTTTGCCATTATGAATTTCAACAAGAACGATGGAGGTGTTTCCTGGGGATTGTTTTAAAACTGAAACTTTTGTTTCTATTTTAACAGAGTTTTTTATCGGCTTTTCAAAAATTTTAACTTCACTTTTGTCTTTATCTTTGCATAAATATGAAATAAAATTTTTCTTTTCGAAATTAGGTATTCCAACTATTTCAGCAAGATAAAACTTACTAATTTCATTATTTTTCATTGCGTTTTTAAGAGTTTTATGCACATAATTGTTTTTACAAAAAATAACTAAACCTTCTGTGTTTCGATCTAAACGATTTAATGCAAAATATTTTCCAGTTTCATTTAACAATTTATCAATAGAAATGTTGTTTGGAGATGTTACCTCAATATTTTTGTATTTGTTTATTATTAATATATTTTCATCTTCATAAACTTTTTCGAAATATTTTCGTTTGTTGTTTAAATTTTCTGGTAAGAAAATGGTAATTTTTTGAAAAGGAAAAACATCAATGTTTTCATTAATTTTTTTTTCGTTTATTCTTATATCCTTTTTTCTTAATAATTTATTAGCTGTTGAATATGTAATTCCAAAGTTATCAGTAATATAATTTAATAATTTATCTTTTCTATCACATATAATTTCTTTTTTTATCATCTAATGATTTTACTTTAAAAATAATAAAAAGTAAAATGTTTTCAACAAAAAAAAATATTTGAATAATTTAATTAAATATGATAAAATATTAAACATAATGAAAGACGATTATGAAGAGTTTATTTTTGAAAACGAACAATTGCCAGGGCAAATGTGTTATGACGAATTAGAATATGTTAAAAAAAACGAAGAAAAAGAAAATAATGAAATTATAATTGGTCAAATTTCAATAGATGAATATGAATCTAATAATAAACTAATGGAAAAAAAGGTGTTAAAAAAAATGAGCGATATTATAGACAATTTAGATGATAATTTAGAGCAAAACGAACAAAGCGAAAAAATATTAGATGAAATTGAAAAAGATAAAATATTAAGTTATTCAAAAAATAATTGTAAAAGTAAATCAGAACAAATAAAAATAGATTTATCTCAAGCAGATGGAAGTGGAATAATTTTGACTTCTTTAGAAGAAGTTCTTCATAATTCCATGATTCCATATACAGAACACGTTGTTTTAGACAGAGCTTTACCAAGAGTTGAAGATGGATTAAAACCAGTTCAGAGAAGAATTTTATACACAATGATGGAATTGGGCCTGCAACCTGATAAACAATTTAGAAAATCAGCAAGAATTGTTGGGGATTGTATGGGAAAATATCATCCTCATGGAGATAGTTCTGTTTATGATGCAATGGTTAGAATGGCACAGGATTATTTATTAAGGGAACCTTTAGTTTTAGGGCATGGAAATTTTGGGTCCATAGATGGAGATAGCGCCGCTGCAATGAGATACACAGAAGCAAAATTGACACCTTTAGCAATGGAATTATTAAGGGATCTTGACAAAAACACAGTTAGATGGGTTTATAATTTTGATGATACACTAAAAGAACCTTCAATGTTACCAGGTAGATTTCCAAACTTACTTGTAAATGGAGCATATGGAATTGCTGTTGGTGTTGCGACAAATATTCCCCCACACAATTTAGCTGAGGTAATTGAAGGTGTTGTCGCATATATTGAAAATCCAAAAATTTCATTAGAAGAAATGATGAAAATTATAAAAGCACCAGATTTTCCAACTGGTGGGATAATAATTACAGGAGAAGATCTTGAACAAGCTTACAGAACTGGTAAAGGAAAAATTATTATAAGAGCAAAAACTCATATAGAAGAAAAGAGTGATAAAAAATATATTATAATTACAGAAATTCCATATCAAACAAATAAAGCTTCTTTATTACAAAAGATAGCAGAGATAAGGGAATTAAATAAAAACACATTATCAGGTATTGTTGAAATAAGAGATGAGTCAGATAGAAAAGGAATGAGAGCAGTAATAAGATTAAGAAAAGAAGCAGATGAAAATTATATTTTAGATCAGCTTTTTAAACAAACTCCGCTTCAAGTTACATTTGGTATAAACATGGTTGCAATTGCAAACGGAAAACCAAAGCAAATGGGATTATTAGAGATAATATCTTATTATGTAGAATACCAGAGAGAAATAATATATAAAAGAACAAAGTTTGAGTTAGATCAAGCTAAAGAACGAGCCCACATTTTAGAGGGATTATTGATTGCAATTAAAAATATTGATGAAGTGATAAAAATAATAAAATCTTCTGCATCGGTGAGTGAAGCGAAATTAAAATTAAAATCCAAATTTTATTTATCAGAAAAACAAGCACAAGCGATTTTAGATATGCGTTTAGCTAGATTAGTTAATTTAGAGGTTAATAAATTAAAAGAAGAATTGGAACAATTAAAAATAAAAATTGCTGAATTAACAAAAATATATGAAAGTAAGAAATTACAACTAGCAGTTGTTAAAAATGAATTAAATGAAATAAAAAGAAAATTTAAAACACAAAGAAAAAGTGTAATAGATAAAAATATAAAAATCTCAGATGTGAAAGTTAGAGTGAAAAACCAACCTGTTGTATTTGAGACAGAAGTGGTGATCGGTATCACGGCAAAAGGAAACTTAAAGTCAATACCAATAAAAAATTTTAATCTAGCACAAAAAGATATTACATCTTCAACAACATTAGAATATATACACACTCAACTTATTAAAACATATAATACTGCAAAAGTTATAATTTTTACAAATAAAGGAAATTGTTACAAAACAACAGTAAATAATATACCTGAAACAAAATGGAAAGAAAAAGGTGTTATATTAAAAAATATTGATAAAAGAATTGCAAGTGATGAAAAGGCAATAAAATTAATTGTTTTGCCTGAAAAATTTAATAATGAAGATATTGTTTTTTATACTTCAAGTGGAATGGTTAAAAGAACTAAATTTGAAGATTATAATATTGCAAAATCTTATTATCAAGCAATTAAATTAAAAGAAAAAGAAGAGCTTTTAAATGTTGAATTATTTAAAGAAGAAGGGTCAATATTATTTGTTTCTGATAATTCTATGACATTAAATTTTGAAAAGAAAGATATTCCAATTCAAGGAAGAATTTCCAGTGGAGTTAAAGGAATGAATATAGAAGACAATGAAAAAATTGTTTTTGGAACAC